>NZ_LEKR01000024.1:0-62687 GCF_001580555.1 Stenotrophomonas sp. DDT-1 | reverse complement strand
CTCCGGGGCCCGGCCCAGCCGCTGGCGGCTGTGCGTTCGGGCGCTTGCGAAGCAGTGCTTCGCAAGCAAAGCGCCCTCACCCATGTAAGCTCGGTCGCCGCTTGCTCGTGTGCGCAATCCTGCGCACACGGCAAGACCGGGGTTGGGCGTCCTGCCCAACCCGCCCGAGGCATGCCTCGGGCCCATGCGGCTCACGCCCCCGCAAACGGACCCGCCCCGCCTTCGACAGGTTCCGTGTGCTGTTGGTAGGTGTCGACCTTGGTCGACACGGTAGATCCACGCCATGCGTGGATGAGGCGTCCGGTGGCGGCAATGGGCCTCAACCGACTTCGTACAGCTCCAGCGGCAGGCCGTCAGGGTCAGCGAAGAAGGTGAAGCGGCGGCCGGTATATTCGTCCACGCGGATCGGTTCGCAGTCCACGCCGTGGCTGGCCAGGCGTTCGATGAACGGCTCCAGCGTGGCCACCCGGAACGCGAGGTGGCGCAGGCCCTGGGCCTCCGGGCGGCTGGGGCGGGGCGGTGGCGAGGGGAACGAGAACAGTTCCAGCTGTCCGCCGTCGGGCAGGGCCAGGTCCAGTTTCCAGGAATCGCGCGCAGCGCGGTGGTTCTCGGCCAGTACGCGCAGGCCGAGGATGCGGACGTAGAAGTCTTTTGAACACGCATAATCGCTGCAGATCAGTGCCGCGTGGTGGATGCCCAGCAGGGCGTCGGAACCAGTGTTCATTGCAGGGTGTCCAGCCAGCGCTGGGCGATCTTCAGTGCCAGCGGATAGGGTTCGGGGGCGTTGCGGTTGGTCAGCACGATCACGGTCAGGTGCTTTTCCGGGTGTCGCACGATCACATTGCGGAAGCCGATGCTTTCGCCACTGTGCCATTGCACCGGGCCGTTCAGGCGCCAGCCGAAGCCGTAGTGCGGCACATCCGGTTCGGATGTCGATGTGGCCGGGCTGAACATCGCGCGGCGCGAGGCCTTCGACAGCAGGCGGTCGTCGTACAGCGCCGCATCCCAGCGGGCGAGATCGTCCAGCGAAGAGTAGATCCCGCCATCGCCGAGCACGGCACTGGTGGCGCTCTGGTCGGTGCGCTGCCAGCGGCCATCGATCCAGCTGTAGCCATAGGCGCGTGCGGCGATGGTATCGATGCCGTCCTGATGGGCCACGGTGTGGACCATGCCCAGTGGACGGAAGAGGCGCTGCTGCAGGAAGGCTGCGAAATCCTGGCCGGATGCGCGGCCGACGATCAGTGCCAGCAGTGCATAGCCGCTGTTGCTGTAGCGGTACTGCGTGCCGGGTGCGAAATTCAGGCGGTCCTCGTGCGACAACAGGGCCAGCACGTCGGCGTCATGCACCTGCCGAGTATCAGCCGGATCCATCAGGTCTTCGTAGTCGAGCAGGCCGCCGGTGTGCGAGAGCAGCTGGCGGATCGTGATGGCCGCGGCAGCTGGTGGCAGTTCGGGCAGCCACTGCCGGGCGGGTTGATCCAGCCCAAGCCGGCCATCCTCCACCAGCAGCAGCACCGCCGCAGCGGTGAACTGCTTGCTGACCGAGGCCAGCCGGAAGTTGCTGGCCGGGGTGACCGCGGTGCCGTCCTCCACCACCGCCAGGCCGTAGCCGCGGCGGAACACCGCGTGCCCGTCGTGCAGCACCAGGACTGCAGCACCGGGTACCTGGCCGTCGTAGGCCTGCATCAGCCCGTCGATGCCCGCATCCGGTGGCGTCAGCACCGGTGCGGCGATACCCGTTGAGGGCAGCAGGCCCAGCACGACGGCGAACAGGGCGACGGCAGGGCGCATGGTGGCTCCGGAGGGGTCAAGGTGAAGGCGTGGGCGTAGTGTTGGCCGGCTGAACCATCCAGCGTTCCATCTTGCGGTCAAGCACGTCCAGCGGCATCGAGCCGTCCTTCAGCAGTTCGGCGTGGAAGCGGCGCAGGTCGAAGGCGGCGCCCTGGCGTGCCTTGGCCTTGTCGCGCAGGGCAACGATGGTGGTCAGGCCGGCGACGTTCGACAGCGCCTGGCCGGGCTGGGCCATGATCCGCTCGACTTCGGCACTGGCGTCGTCGCTGCTCATGTCCACGGTCTTCTGCAGGTAGGTGACAGCCTGCTGCTTGCTCCAGCCCTGTGCATTGACGCCGGTGTCGGCCACCACGCGGGCGGCGCGCAGCAGGCGCGAGTACAGGTAGCCGATGCGGTCGTAGGGATCGGTGTAGATGCCCAGGTCCTCGCCCAGCGTTTCGGCGTACAGGCCCCAGCCTTCGACAAAGGCGAGATCGCCACCGAGGCGGCGGAAGCGCGGCAGCTTGGCCAGCTCCTGCTGCAGGCCCAGCTGCACGTGGTGGCCCGGGATCGCTTCATGCAGGTACTGCACCGGCACGTTCCAGCGCTTGCGGCTGGGCAGGTCGCGGGTGTTGATGTACAGCACGCCCGGTTGACCGGCCGCCGACGGCTGATAGGCGGCAGCGGCGGCGGTCAGTGCACGTTCCGGTTCCACCGCACGGACTTCCAGCGGTGCCTGCGGCAAGGTATCCAGCACCTGCGGCAGGCGTGCGCTGACCTGCTGCTGCACCTGGCGGTAGCGGTTGATCAGCGCGTTGGCGTCGCCGTACTGGAACTGGCGGTCGTTGCGCATGCTGCGCAGCAGCTTGGTCGGAGAGCCGCGCAGCTTGGCGTCCTTCATCACCGTGGCGATCTGCGCCTGCAGTTCCTGCACGCGCTGTTCGCCCAGCGCATGCAGTTGTGCGGCGGTCTGGTCGCTGGCGGTGGTCTGCACGATCAGGTTGGCGTACCAGGCCTGGCCATCGGGCAATGCGCCCAGGCCGCTGCTGGTGCGTGTGGCCGGCAGGTATTCGGTGGCGATGAAGCCGCGCAGGGCGCGGTAGGCCGGCATGATGCGCAGCTCGATCATGCGCTTGTATTCGGCGCTGATGCGCGCCTTGTCCTCAGCCGGGATGGTGTTCGGCATGGTGCGGATCGGCGACCAGAAAATGCTTTCCTCGGCGGTCGGCTTGATCACCGCGTCCAGCTGCGGCAGCACTTTTTCCATCAGGTCGCGTGGTTGCACCACGCCGGCCTTCATGCCCTGGCGCATGTTGTCGATGGCCTGGTCGAACAGCTCGGGAATGCCCAGCGAACGGCGCGACCAGGTGTCGTAGTCCTGCACGGTGTTGAATGGCTGCGCGCCCGCACCGGAGCCGAGGATCGCCATGATGCTGCCGATGTTGTAGTACTGGCTGATCGGCATCATCCAGCTCGGGTAGCGCTCGGCGGCCAGTGATGCGCGCGCGTCGCGCACGAAGATCTCGTAGCTGAGCAGGTCCTGGCCCTGCAGGCCGTCACTGCCGAGCTTCTCGACCTTGCCCAGCCATTGCGTGGTGAAGTCGTGCGACTGCTGGCGCCAGGCGGCGGACAGGATGTTGGGCAGCTGGTCGTTGTAGCGGGCCTCGCCCTGGAAGGTGGCCTGCAGCGGGTTCAACCGCATCGAGGCATCCCAGTACTCGTCGTACAGGCGCTCCAGCTGCACCTGCTTGGGTACGGCCCGGGCCGGCGCGACCGGGCGCGGCGCGGCGCGGCGCGCCGAGCTGCCACGCGCCGGCGCGGTGGCGCGGGCGGGCCTGGCCTTGGGCTTGGCAGCCTGGCGGGTCTGCGCGGCGGCAGGGCGGCTGGCCTTTTTCTTCGCTGCTTCGGCCGACGGTACGGCACTGAACAGGAACAACGCGGCAATGGCGGCGGCCAGGGCGCGGGTGCGATGCGGCATCAGGAGCTTCCGTGGAACACAGACCGTGGAGCTTGCACGATCCGGCCGCGTACGGCCAGCGTGAAGGCGCAGTCAGCTTGCCGTCGCTGGGGCTTCAGTCAGCCGCGGCCGCGGCGCGCAGCGCGGCGGCCCTGTCTGCGCCCAGGTAGCGGGTGATCGCACGCCGCATCAGGTACAGCAGTGGAATCAAGGCAACCGCAAAGCCCATCTTGTAGATGTAGTTGACGCTGCTGACGGCCAGGAACAGTGAGGTCGGCCAGTGCTGCGGGCCGAGCACGAAGGCGATCCAGATCACTACGAAGCTGTCCACCACCTGGGAGATCGCGGTGGATCCGGTCGCACGCAGCCACACGTGGCGCTCGCCGGTGGCTTGGCGGATGCGGTGGAACACGGCCACGTCGATCAGCTGGCCGAGCAGGAAGGCCACCAGCGAACCGGCGATGGTCCACATGCCCTGGCCGAACACCGCTGCGAATGCCGCCTGGTAGTCCGGCACGCCGTGGCCGTCCATCGAGGTGACCCACCAGCTGGCCGGCGCCAGCGAGATCGCTGCGAAGGCGAACAGGAAGCCATAGGCGATCAGCACCACGGCCAACCATGAGATGAAGCGCACGCCGCGCTTGCCGAAAAACTCGTTGATCGTGTCGGTCATGATGAACACCACCGGCCACAGCAGGGTACCGGCGGTGAAGCTGAGCGAACCGGTCTGGCCAAACAGGTTCCAGTTCAGCGGATCGATGCCGAGGGTGTCTTCCAGCGCGAAGATCTTCACCCCGATCAGTTCGGCCAGCACGGCGTTGCCGCAGAAGAACGCGGCCAGCACGATGAACAGCAGGACCGCGCGGTCCTGCAGCGGGCGCTCGATTGGCGCCGCGGTGGTCATTGGCTGCGTTCGCCTGCGCGCGTGAACGGAACGCTGGACGGTGCGACGGCACCGCCGGAAATGATGAAGCTCATGGCCTGGTCGACGGTCCAGTCGGTCGGGGTCAGCAGCTCCACCGGCACGATCTCCAGGTAACCCGAGGTCGGGTTCGGCGTGGTTGGCACGTACACCGCGGCCAGTTCACGGTCGGTGCCCTGTTCCTTGATCACGCGGGTGACCAGCCCGACCGACTTCATGTCGCGGTGCGGGAAATCGATCAGCACCACGCGCTGGGTGCTGCCCGGCTCGGTCTGCAGCATGTCCAGCAGCTTCTTGGCGCTGTCGTAGATGATGCTGGCCAGCGGAATGCGCTTGATCACCGCGCCGACCCAGCGCAGCAGGCGCTGGCCGAGCACGCGGCGGCTGGCCACGCCCACCGCCAGGATCACCAGCAGGGTGGCCATCAGGGCGATGGTGTTCTGGATCCACTCGGCACGGACCCAGCCGAGGTAATGCGGGAAGCTTGTCGCGATCTGCTCGGAAAGCGGCACCACCAATGGGCTGGAAATGCCCGACAGCAGCACGAACACGAACTTGACCACGACCCAGGTCAGCCAGATCGGCAGCAGGGTCAGCAGGCCGGTCAGGAACAGGCGCTGCAGGGAGGGGCGGGGGACCAGGGCGGGGGCTTCGAGCGACATGCGCGCATTGTAGCGGCCACAGCCGGTCGATTACGCTGGGGGATCGACTGCGGCAGCGATGCATGGAAGGGAAGCTGTGTTGAAGATTCTGCGCGGACTGGGCTGGGCCCTGGCAGGACTGCTGGTGCTGGCCATCGTGGTGTGGTGTGCCTCGCGCATGTGGCCGGTGCCGGAATCACGGCTGCAGGCCCAGCAGCGGTTGCAGGCCCGCCTGCCCGCTGATGGCCGCAACGGCTTTGCGCTGCTGTGGACACTCGCGTTCGACGATCTCGACCCGGGCCAGCGCGATCAGGCGCTGGCCCGGGACGTACAGCGCTGGGAGGCGGATCCGCGCGGCAAGGGCGGCGCCCGTCCGCAGCTGGCAGAGGACCACGTCGAGCTGCAATCACGGCCTTCGGCCAGCTGCGGACCGACCGCCAGTGACTGCCTCGCCCAGGTGCGCGCGGACCCGCAGCGCTTCGTCGATGCCCACGCTGGCCACCAGCAGCTGCATGCGCGCCTGGACCAGCTGGCCGATGCGGATCACTTCGTGTCGCCGTTCCGGCCCAAAGGGGAAGGCATCCTGGTGCCGATGCCGACCTATGGTTTGGTGATCGATGCCACCAGCGCACGCGCGCTGGCCTATGTGCAGGGTGATATCGACGGTGCGCTGCGTGGCAGTTGCCGCGGGCTGCAGCTGGGCCGCCGGCTGGTGACGGGCGGCAGCTACCTGGTGGAGAGCATCATCGGTGCCAGCCTGGTGCAGGCCAATGCCCAGCTGCTGGCCGACATGCTGGTCGAACTGCCAGCCGAGCAGCCGCTGCCAGCGGAATGCGAGCAGGCGATGAAGCCGATGCGGGCCGCCGAACAGAGCCTGTGCCGTGCGATGCAGGGCGAGTATGCGATGAGCAGGGCTGCGATCGAAACCTCGGCGCAGGAGTTCGGTGGTGTGCTGGTCCTCGATCGCCGCAGCACCCTGGCGCGTGTGGCGGGCAACCTGGGCTGGGCCTGTGGCGCGGCGGCGATGACCGCGCTGGCGGCGGATCGCCCGCTGCCGGTGCCGGCACCGCCGCAGCATGACTTCGGCTGCCTGTCGAACGTCATGGGGTGCGTGCTGGCCGATATCGCGGGCCCGGCCTATCCGGCCTATTCGTCACGGCCCCAGGATGCTGCCGCGATGGTGCGGCTGATCGGTGCGCAACGCTGGCTGCGACAGCAGGCCGAGGACCCTGTGGATGCGCTGAAGCGCTTGCCTGCCCAATTCCGCTCGCAGGTGCGCACACCGCAGTTGTCGGCCGATGGCCGCCGGCTGCAGGTAGCGCGGCGCTCAGCGCCGCGCAGCACCGACGAGAGCCCATGGTTGTCGGTACCGATGGTGGTGGGGGACGCCCCGGCCGCCGCCGCGCGCGACTGAGCAGCGGCGGCCAGTGCGCGCTGTCCTCGTCATCCTCGCGGCCGCCTTCGCTCCGCGTCGCACCGCAGGTGCACACGCGCATACGGGCGCATCGGAGCCTCCCTGGCAGGGCAGCAGAGGACAGCGCCCGCGCCGGATCAGCGCGCGTGTGGCTTCAACCGCAGATAGACCTGCTTGCGCACCTGGGCGACCACCTCGCCGCTTTCGTCGACGACGTCGTTGCTGAACCAGCGCAGCACCTTCTCGCCGCCCGCTGCTTCGGCACGCAGTTCGGCCAGCAGCGCATCGTCGATGCGGAACGAGGTGCGCACCGTGCCCCGGCCAGGCTTGAGGAAATCGATCGCACCGGCCCGGTCCCACACGTAGTAGTCACGGCCGAGGATGTGCAGCAGGCCCAGCATCCAGAACGGGTCGGTCATCGCGAACAGGCTGCCGCCGAAATGCGTGCCGACGTAGTTGCGGTTCCACGGCCGCAGCCGCAGCTCGACGTCGATCTGCCGGTAATCGGGCGTGATGCGGGTGACATGGATGCCGGTGAACAGGAACGGCGGCCACAGGTTGATGCCGAAGCGGAACAGGCGGGCGTTCATGCGGGTCCGGGGCGCGAGGCGAGGTGCCCAGTCTAACCATTCGCATGCGTATGTTGCACCCCGGGCGTGTGTCCAACGGCGGCGTGCATGTCCTGCCTCATGGGCCGTCGATCATGTACCCGTCGCGGCCGTTGGCCTTGGCCTGATAAAGGGCGGTGTCGGCGCCTTCCACGAAATGGTGGGGCTGCAGTTCGCCGTCGGGCACGCGGGTGAATACGCCGATCGTGAGCGTGACGGTATCGTCGCTGCCATCGCCCGGCGCCGGCAATGCGCGCACGCAGGCAATCAGGTCCTCAATCACCTGGCGTGCGCCCTCGGCCGGTGTATCCGGCAGCACCAGCGCGAATTCGTCGCCACCGTAGCGTGCCGCCATGTCGCGCGGGCGGCGCGCATGGGCGCCGATCAGGCGGGCGACATCACGCAGCACGCGGTCGCCGACCTGGTGCCCGTGGCGATCGTTATGGCGCTTGAAGTGGTCGACGTCGATCAACGCCAGGCTCAATGGCTTGCCGCTGCGCCGCGCTGCATCGCATTCCTGCTGCAGCGACTGCTCGAAGCGGAGGCGGTTGCCCAGGCCGGTAAGGGCGTCGCGGTTGGCCTGGCGGTGCCAGGCCGAGATCCGCCACACCGCCCAGACCAGCAGTGCCAGCGTCACGCCCAGCATCGCGCTGGCCGGCGCCCACCACAGGTCACTCGTGCGCAGCAGCAGCCAGCTCAGCAGGGCAGGCATCGGCAACGAACACAGCGCGACCAGCCAGGGCAGGCGCAGGCCGAGCAGGATCACGCACAGCGCCACCAGCACACCGCTGATGGCGTGCTGCCAGGCATGCGGTAGAACATCGATCTGCCTGTGCTGCAGCAGCATCGAGGTGATGTTGGCCTGGTACTCGCTGCCGCTCATCCAGAACTCGCGGGTGGTCGGGGTCAGCAGGCGGGGCGCGATGCCGCTGGCCGTCATGCCAACTACGATGCGGCGGCCATGCAGCATCGCCATGTCCACGTGGCCATCGAGAACGTCCGCATAGGACACTTGCGGCAGCCGCTCGGGGGGGCCGGCGTAGCGCACGCGAACGTAATCGTCGCGACGCCATTGATAGGGCGAGCCCAGTTCCGGGTCGGGATCGGGCAGGCCGCGTACGGCACCGGCAGGCAGGTCGGCCAGTGCCAGGCCCAGTGCCGGCCAGTGCGGCTGGCCGATACCTGCGTGCAGATAGACGCCACGGGCGACGCCGTCGCCATCCACTTCCACATCGGTGTGGCCGATGGCGGCGGCACTGGCAGCGATCTGTGGGATCGGCAGCATTTCCTCGGCCATGCGGTCGCCGGCCGCCGGTGCGGCCAGCACCGGCAGCACCACCCGGCCGTTGCGCCGGATGGCGGCCGCCAGTTGATCATCCTGTCGGCTGTCACGGCGATCCGGTTCGGACAGCATCAGGTCCAGCGCGACGC
The DNA here is from genome assembly GCF_001580555.1 of Stenotrophomonas sp. DDT-1. NCBI lineage: Bacteria > Pseudomonadati > Pseudomonadota > Gammaproteobacteria > Lysobacterales > Lysobacteraceae > Stenotrophomonas > Stenotrophomonas sp. DDT-1. The sequence goes on along the minus strand of NZ_LEKR01000024.1, from coordinate 53,944 downwards.
GTTCGGCGCCGGCATCGGTCAGGCGGTCAAGCAGGCGTGCATGCACCGAGCGGGGCCAGGGCCACTGGCCGATGCGCTGCAGGCTGCCTTCGTCGATGGCGACGATCAGCACGCTGGGATCGGGGCGGTAATCCCAGTTGCCGACCAACGCGTCATAGGCCGCCTCGTCCTGCCGCCACAGCCACTGTCCCTGGCTGGCCACGATGGTCAGCACGCCGGCCAGCAGGGCCAGCAGGATCCGCTTCGACCATGGCAGCGGCGAGCGCCTCACAACAACAACCAGAGCAGCAGGGCACCGCCACCCGCGCCGTAGCACAGGCGGCACGGCAGCGGGACCTGCTGGGCAGGCGAGAACGCGCTGGCGTGGCCGTCATCGTCGATGTACTGCACGCGTACATGCAGGGTGCCGCTCCACGGGCGCTTGAAGCTCACCTGCGGCTGGTCCACGGTTTCGTCGACCAGCGGTGCCTTGAAGTCGCCGTGGCGATCCACCTGCACCCGGTAGCGCTGGCCCTCGCTGCCGGCCTGCCAGCGCAGCGTCAGCTCGCCGTGTGCGGCCTCGGGTGGTTGCAGGGCCGGGTCCACCGGTTCATTGCTCAGCTGCAGCGGCAACGCCTGGCCATAGCGGCCCTGTCGGCCTTCGCCATCGCGCGAGGCCACGCGCCAGTAGTACTGGCCGGGCGGCAGCGGTTGCGCCAGGCGCAGGTCGGTCGCATGGGTGGCCTGTTCCTGCAGTGGCTGCACGAAGCTCGGCTCGGCGGCGATCTGCAGCACGCTGCTGCGTGCGCCGGGGGCCTGGCTCCAACGGAAACGCGGCCGGTCGCTGTTGATCGTCTGTCCATGCAGCGGGGCCACCGTCAGCGGTGGCGGCGGTTGGTCGCTGAGTTCGAAATCAACGCTGGCATCCAGGCCTTCGACCCCCTGGGCGTCGACCGCGCGCAACAGGATGCGCAGTTGGCCAGGCGGCAGATCGCCGATCGCCAGCCGGGTGTCGGCGGTGGTGGCGGCGAACAGCAGGATCTCCGGCGTTGCCGCCTGCACCACTTCCACCCGGTAATGATCGGTGCCATTGACCGGTTCCCAGGCAAGCAGGGTCGGCAGCGGCGCCAGGCGCAGCGCGTCATTGCGCAGCGCCGGCGCCGGCAGCAGTGCAGAGACCGCAGCGGGCGCCGCATCGGCACTGCTGCTGCGGGTCGCCTCGCCCGGCCGGACCAGGCGCTGGCCATGGGAGTTGCCGACCTGCACCTTGCCCTGCAGGACCTCGGTGGCACCGACGTGCCCGTTATCCCCGGCGCTGACCCGGAACACCGTGCCGCGCACGCTGCTGGTCGCGGTGGGCGCATCGATGATGTAACGCGAGGCGGGACCGCGCGCCGGCGTCACCCGGTTGCTGGCTCGCCCCTGCTGCAGGCGCAGTCGGGTGTCGACCATGCCGGTGTGGCCGTAACGGCTCAGCTGGTCCAGGCGCAGGCGCGAGTACTCGCGCAGCTGCAGGCGCGAGGCATCGGCGAATTCCAGGGTGATGCTGGAATCGCCTTCGGTCTCCACGGTGTCACCGATATGCAGCTGTTCGCCGGCCTGGAGCGCGCGGGTCGCCGTGCCATCGGCGCCTGCCAGCGCGACCTTGCCGCGCACGGACAGCACCCGGGCCGGCGCCGGTTCGGTGCGCAGCCAGCTGATCGGGAAGCGCAGCAGCTGGCCCGGCGGCAACTGGTAGGGGTTGTCGATGCGGTTGTGCTGCTGCAGCTGCTGCCAGCGTACCGTGGGCTTCAGGTAGAGCCCGCCCAGGTCCCACAGGGTATCGCCGGGCCGGACCCGGTAGTTCCAGTCCTGGGCGCCGGCAATGGCGGGCATCAGGAAGAGGGCGCAGAGCAGAGCGCCCGTTAAATGCATGGCGAACGACAGAGAGCGGACGACGGTCACAGTTTGCAATCCCGGCAATGCGGGGGTGCAGCTGCAAGACCCCATGGCCCCGACCTCATCCCCCCGAACGGATCGTGGCGACCGCATGGCCACCAGCGCGGGCATTATTGCCCGCGTTCAGTGCAGGGATTCTGAACGGAGCGGGTTCCCGTTCAGAACAGCAGCGACGCCATCCTGCGGCGGTACTGGCCGACCAGGTCCTCGTCGGAGATCACATTGAAGGCGTCGATCAGCGCCTTGCGCGGCAGGCCTTCCTCGAATCCGCGGTCGATCCGCAGCATTTCCAGGAACTGGGCCAGCGCGGCCTCGTCATGACCGCCGAGCAGCAGTTGCACGCCGCGCAGGTGGCGGGCCTTGAGGTCCTTGCCGTCAGCGGCGATGCGTGCCTCCAGCACCTCGGCGGCCGGGGCATCTTTCAGCGCGGCGGCGAAGGCCAGGCGGGCGCGGACACGCACGGCGCGGTCGTCGGTGGCCAGATTGGCGGGCAAGCCGTCGATCAGGGTGCCTGCCTCGTCCACGCCACCGATCTGCAGCAGGGCCAGGGCCAGGTCGAGCTTCAGTTCATCCTTGTCCGGCTCGGCGGCGATCTGCGCACGCAGCACATCGACCTGCGCCTGCGGATCCAGCGGGGCGTCATCTTCGGGGACAGCATCGCCCACATCGGCCGGTACGATGCCGTGCTGGGCCAGGAACTCACGCAGCTGGCCTTCCGGAATGGCGCCCGGGAAGCCGTCCACCAGCTGGCCGCCCTTGACCAGGAACACGGTGGGCACCGAGCGGATCTGGAAGGCCGCAGCGATCTGCTGTTCCTTGTCGACATCGACCTTGGCCAGCTCGAACGCACCGTTGTACTCGGCAGCCAGCTTTTCCAGCATCGGGCCGAGGGTCTTGCACGGCCCGCACCAGGTGGCCCAGAAGTCGACCAGCACCGGCGTCTGCAGCGACTTCTGCAGGACTTCGGCCTCGAAGGTCGCAGTGGTGGCGTCGAATACGTAGGTCGTCTCGGTCATGGGGAAAGCATCGCTTGGCATCTGGAGACCGATTCTATGGTGACGATCGATGTCCGTCTCAACCCTGCCATCACGGAGTACGCCCTCGAGTTGCGGTTGGCGGGCCCGCAGGCCCGCCATGCCCGACTTATGCGCGCGGCACGCAGTACAGCTCGTGGATCACCCACCTGCCAGCGCTGACCGGCTTGGTGGTCGAGGTGCGCCGGTAGTACTCGGCCTCGGCTGCCTGCAGGCTGGCAGCGCTGACACCGCCCATCAGGGTGCCGCTGTTCTGGGCGGCACTGGGCGGGCCGATCTTGGCGTAGCAGCTGAACTCGGCAGCCTGGGCGGCGGTGGCCAGGCCCAGGCTGAGTGCGGCGGCGAGGATGCGTTGGATCATGGGGAACTCCCTGCATGGCGGAACTGCCACGCCGCGAGCATCGCTGTGGGAGAAACACGCGGATATCGAATTGATCTGAAATGCGCCGTGCTTGGCGCCTCGCGTCGCTGCCGCGACAATGGGCTGATCCATTCTTTTCCGGGTGACTGCGCGCAATGTCCATGGTCCGGCTTGATCGTTGGTTGGGACTGCTTGCTGCAGTCGTGTTCGTCCTGGCTGTGTCTGGCTTCGGTGCCGGCCTGGAGGGTTATGCACAGGCCCGCCACCCGGTGGCGCTGCTGGGTGCGCGGGGTGTACCGCATGCGCTGGCCTTCAATCTGCTTGGCTTCGTGCTGCCCGGCGTGCTCGCCGCGGTGGTGGCTGAGCGCCTGCGCCGCAGCCTGCCCGCTACTGCCGGCTGGGCACCGAGGGTCGGCAGCCAGATGCTGCTGCTGGCTGGCCTGGGCTTTGCCGCGATGGGCTTGCTGCCGCTGGACGTGGACGATCTGCATGGGCCGGCCAGCCAGCTGCATGCCAGTGCCTGGATGATCTGGGTGCTGGGCTTCGTCGCCGGGACCCTGTTGCTGGGCACGACACAGCTGCGTCAGGCGCATGGCCGCGCCCTGGGCGCCTTGGCCCTGGGCTGCGGCATGCTGGCTGCGGTGGGCGCGTTTGCCCTGCAGGGCGTCCTGCCGGCGCCGCTGGCACAACGGCTGGCGTTTGCCTGCTGGGTGGCCTGGCTGGCCACCGCACTGCCGCTGTCGCGCCAACGCTGAGACGGCTCCCGGGGCATCGCGGCGCCCACCCCCAGCAGGCAGGATTGGAGACGTTTGCCGCACTACGGTACGCTGTACCGCTTTGCCGCCGCATCCGCGTGTTCCATGACCAGCGCTGAAACCAACGCCTACGACCCGCAGCAGGTTGAATCCGCCGCCCAGCAGTACTGGGACGCCACCCGTGCCTTCGAGGTCGACGAGACCTCGGACAAGCCGAAGTACTACTGCCTGTCGATGCTTCCGTACCCGTCCGGTGCGCTGCACATGGGCCACGTGCGCAATTACACGATTGGCGACGTGATCAGCCGCTACAAGCGCATGACTGGCCACAACGTGCTGCAGCCGATGGGCTGGGACGCGTTCGGCCTGCCGGCGGAAAACGCCGCGATCAAGAACAAGACCGCGCCGGCGGCGTGGACCTACAAGAACATTGACCACATGCGCAGCCAGCTGAAATCGCTGGGCTATGCCATCGACTGGTCGCGCGAGTTCGCCACCTGCCGTCCGGACTATTACGTCCACGAGCAGCGCATGTTCACCCGCCTGATGCGCAAGGGCCTGGCCTATCGCCGCAACGCGGTGGTGAACTGGGACCCGGTCGACCAGACCGTGCTGGCCAACGAGCAGGTCATCGACGGCCGCGGCTGGCGCTCGGGGGCCCTGGTCGAGAAGCGCGAGATCCCGCAGTGGTTCCTGCGCATCACCGACTACGCCCAGGAACTGCTGGATGGCCTGGACGAGCTGGACGGCTGGCCGGAATCAGTCAAGACCATGCAACGCAACTGGATCGGCCGCTCGGAGGGCCTGGAAATCCAGTTCGACGTGCGCGACGTCGATGGTGGCGTGCTGGATCCGCTGCGCGTGTTCACCACCCGCCCGGACACGGTGATGGGCGTGACCTTCGTGTCGATCGCCGCCGAACACCCGCTGGCGCTGCACGCGGCGAAGAACAATCCGGAACTGGCCGCGATGCTGGCCGACCTGAAGCAGGGCGGTGTATCCGAGGCTGAACTGGAAACCCAGGAAAAGCGCGGCATGGATACCGGCCTGCGCGCGCTGCATCCTGTCACCGGCGAGCCGGTGCCGGTGTGGGTCGCCAACTTCGTGCTGATGGGCTACGGCACCGGCGCGGTGATGGCGGTGCCGGGCCATGACCAGCGCGACAATGAAGTGGCCAACAAGTACGGGCTGCCGATCAAGCAGGTCATCGCGCTGAAGGATCCGCGCACTGAGGAAGAGCGCACCTGGGACGGCAGCCGCTGGCAGGACTGGTACAGCGACAAGAGCCGTGCCTTCGAACTGGTCAACTCGGCCGAATTCGACGGCCTGGACTTCCAGGGCGCGTTCGAAGCGCTGGCCGAACGTTTCGAGCGCAAGGCCCAGGGCCAGCGCCGCGTCAACTACCGCCTGCGCGACTGGGGCGTGAGCCGCCAGCGCTACTGGGGCTGCCCGATTCCGGTGATCTACTGCGCCAAGTGCGGTGCGGTGCCGGTGCCGGAGGAGCAGCTGCCGGTGGTACTGCCGGAGGACGTGGCGTTCTCCGGGACCGGTTCGCCGATCAAGACCGACCCGGAATGGCGCAAGACCACCTGCCCGGAATGCGGTGGCGCCGCCGAGCGCGAGACCGACACCTTCGACACCTTCATGGAGTCGAGCTGGTACTACGCCCGCTACACCTCGCCGGGTGCCCGTGACGCCGTCGACAAGCGCGGTAACTACTGGCTGCCGGTCGATCAGTACATCGGTGGCATCGAGCACGCGATCCTGCACCTGATGTATTTCCGCTTCTACCACAAGCTGCTGCGCGACGCGCGGATGGTGGACAGCAACGAGCCGGCGCGCAACCTGCTGTGCCAGGGCATGGTGATCGCCGAGACCTACTACCGCCCGAATCCGGACGGTTCGAAGGACTGGATCAACCCGGCCGATGTGGAAGTGCAGCGTGACGAGCGCGGCCGCATCACCGGCGCCACCCTGATCGCCGACGGCCAGCCGGTGGTGGTCGGTGGCACCGAGAAGATGTCCAAGTCGAAGAACAACGGCGTGGACCCGCAGGCGATGGTCGGCAAGTACGGCGCCGACACCGTGCGCCTGTTCTCGATGTTCGCCGCGCCGCCGGAGCAGTCGCTGGAGTGGAACGAGGCCGGCGTGGACGGCATGGCGCGCTTCCTGCGCCGCCTGTGGGCCCAGGTGCAGAAGCATGCTGCCGACGGTGCCGCCCCGGCGCTGGACGTTGCAGCACTGGATGCCAACCAGAAGGCGCTGCGCCGCAAGACCCACGAAACCATCGGCAAGGTCGGTGACGACTACGGCCGCCGCCACAGCTTCAACACCGCGATCGCTGCGGTGATGGAGTTGATGAACGCACTGACCAGGTTCGAGGACGACAGCGAGCAGGGCCGTGCGGTGCGCCAGGAAGCGCTGCAGGCCATCGTGCTGCTGCTGAACCCGATCACCCCGCATGCCAGCCACGCCCTGTGGCAGGTGCTGGGTCACGCGGAGACGCTGCTGGAAGACCAGCCGTTCCCGCAGGCCGATGCCAGTGCGCTGGTGCGCGACGCGCTGACCCTGGCGGTGCAGGTCAACGGCAAGCTGCGTGGCACCATCGAGGTGGCGGCCGATGCCGCGCGCGAGCAGGTCGAGGCGCTGGCGCTGGCCGAGCCCAACGCGGCCAGGTTCATGGAAGGCCTGACGGTGCGCAAGATCATCATCGTCCCGGGCAAGATCGTGAACATCGTCGCCGCCTGATGTACCTCGCACCGGCCACCCGCGTGGTGGCCGGTGCCTTTCCAGAAGCAGGGCCGGGTGCTTGATGGCCCTGCATTCACGCGGCTTCGGGCACGCTGTGTGTTGCCGTGATCGCCCGGCTCCGCCAGACTGTCTCCATGACCCGAATCCTGCTTGCCCTCGTTCTTGTCCTCGGCCTCGCCGGCTGCGGCTTCCATCTGCGCAACAAGCTGATGCTGCCGACCGACACCGCCCCGGTGAAGGTGGTCTCCACCGCCCCGTACAGTGAACTGGTCAAGCTGCTCAATCGCAGCCTGCTGGCCTCCGGTGCCAGGCTGGCCGATGAGGACAGCAAGGAACCCAGTACCCAGCTGCAGGTGTTGTCCGAGCGCTGGGGTGACCTCCCGATCGCCATCGACTCGCAGGGTCGTGCGCAGGAGTACAGCCTGCGCTATGCGGTGATCTTCATCTTCCGCCGCGAGGATGGCAGCGAACTGGTGCCGCAGCAGGTGATCGAGCTGTCGCGCGACTACGTGTCGCCGCCGACCGACGCCACCGGCACCACCACCGAACGCGAAATCCTGGCCACGGAGCTGCGCCGGGAAATGTCCGCCTCGATCATCCGCCGTATCGACAGCGTGGTCCGCGCCGAGATCGAGAAGGGGGGCAGCCTGTCCGCGCCGAAGGCCCAGCCGATCGAGGGCGCGGTGCCGGCAGAGCCGGCCGCCGCCGTCAAGCACTGAGCGGTAGCGACGATGGAACTGCGTCCGGAGCAGCTGGCCAGCCAGGGCGCTGACACGGCGTTGGCGCCGGTATACCTGATCGCAGGCCCGGAAACACTGCGCGTGCTGGAGGCCGCAGATGCCATCCGCGCGCGTGCGCGCGCCTCGGGCATCGGCGAACGCGAAGTGTTCGACGCCGACGGGCGTGATTTCGACTGGAACCAGCTTGACGCCAGCTTCAATGCGCCCAGCCTGTTCAGCGCCCGCCGCCTGGTCGAGGTGCGCCTGCCCAGCGGCAAGCCGGGCAAGGAGGGCGCCGAGGTGATCAGCCAGTTCTGCGCCAACCCGGCGCCGGACGTGGTGTTGATGATCACCGCCAATGAATGGAGCAAGGCCCACCAGGGCAAGTGGGCCGAGGCGGTCAGCCGCATCGGCGTGCTGTCGGTGGCATGGGCGATCAAGCCGCACGAACTGCCGGACTGGATCGAGCGCCGCTTGCGCGGCAAGGGCCTGCGTGCCGACCCGGCCGCCGTGCAGCGCCTGGCCGAGCGGGTGGAGGGCAACCTGCTGGCCGCCGCCCAGGAAATCGACAAGCTGGCGCTGTTGGCCGACGGCCAGCCGTTGGATGTGGAACGGATGGAGTCGCTGGTGGCTGACGCTGCCCGCTACGACGTGTTCCGCTTGGTGGAGGCGACGTTCTCCGGCCAGCCGCCGGCGGTGCTGCGCATGCTGGCCGGCCTGCGCGGTGAAGGGGAGGCGGTGGCCGCATTGATGCCGATCGTGATCCGCGAACTGCTGGCGGGCGCAGGCCTGGCCCGCGTGCAGGCGCGTGGTGGCAACCTGGCCGCTGAAATGAAATCGCGTGGCATCTGGGAATCGCGGCAGGCGCCTTACAAGCGCGCGCTGCAGCGGCACCCGGAAGGCAAGCGCTGGGAGCGCTTCGTGGCCGAGGCGGGGCTGGTCGACCGCATTGCCAAGGGGCGCGCTGACGGCGACGCCTGGCTGGCGCTGGAACGCCTGCTGGTGGCCGTGGCCGAACCGCGTGCCGTGCGCCTGCTGGCGCGGGCCTGAGTGATGAGCCTGCGGATCTACTACGGGGGCACCTTCGATCCAGTGCACCTCGGGCACCTGGCGATCGCGCGTGCGGCCCGTGATGAACTGCAGGTCGCCGTGCGCATGCTGCCGGCCGCCGATCCGCCGCACCGCGCGGTGCCCGGTGCCACCGCTGAGCAGCGCTGCACGATGTTGTCGCTGGCCATCGGCGACGAGCCGGGGCTGCTGCTGGACCGTCGCGAACTGGATCGTGCCACCCGCTGCCCCGGTCGCCCGTCGTACACCGTCGACACCCTGCGCGAGCTGCGTGGCGAGCTGGGCCCGAGCCGGCCGCTGGCCTGGCTGGTGGGCGCCGACAGCCTGCTGGGGCTGTCCGGCTGGCACGAATGGGAGGCCCTGTTCGATCTGGCCCACTTCGTGGTGGCCGAACGACCGGGCAGTCCGTTGCAGGCGTCGATCGATGGCGAGCTGGGGCGCGCCCTGCAAGGGCGCTGGGCCGACAATGAGCAGGCCCTGTTCGCCAGCCCGGCCGGGCGCATCCTGCGCCTGCACCACCCACTGCGCGAGGAATCGGCCAGCGCCGTGCGCTCGCAGATTGCCGCTGGCGGTCCCTGGCGCGCACTGCTGCCACCGGCCGTAGCCGACTATGTCTCTGCACACGGGCTGTACCGCCCGGGCACGGCGTGAATGGCGCGGCCGCGCCATCCCCGTATAATCGCCCCACGTTTATCGAGTCGATCCATTTTGAGCAACCAGACCCAGCCCCAGACCATCAAGGTCGATCTGCCCAGCCCGCCGCCGTCCGTGCCGGAACTGCTGGCCAGCGTCCGCCAAGCCACCGAAGACCTGAAGGCCAAGGACCTGGTCGAGATCGACGTGCGCGGCCGGTCCAGCGTTGCCGACTACATGATCGTCGTTTCGGGCACTTCGACCCGCCACGTCAAGTCGATTGCCGATGAAGTCGTGCGCTTCGCCAAGAACATCGACGTGATGCCGCTGGGTGTTGAAGGCGAGCGCGAAGCGGAGTGGGTGCTGGTCGATCTGGGCGACGTGATCGTCCACGTGATGCTGCCGCGCGTGCGTGAGTTCTACGCGCTCGAGCGCCTGTGGACCGTCGGCGACCAGCCGCCGTCCAGCGACGACGAAGTGGCCTGAGCCGCACGTTGACGCATCCCTTCGACGGCGCCGATGGCGCCGTCGACGTTTTGGAGGACCGTTGATGAAAGCCCGCCTGATCGCCACCGGTGAACGCGCGCCCAGCTGGGTCGCGCAGGGGTTCGCCGAATACCAGAAGCGGCTGTCGCATTGGCTGCCGTTCGAGCTGGTGGAAATCGAACCCGGCCTGCGCGGCAAGGGGCGCGATCCACGCCGTGCCACCGAGGATGAAGGCAAGCGGGTCATCGCCGCGCTGCCGAAGAACGCTTACGTGGTGGCACTGGACGTGCCGGGGCGGCAGTTGAGTTCCGAGCAGCTGGCGCAGCGCCTGGAGCATTGGCGCGGGCAGGGCCGGGACCTCGCCTTCCTGATCGGTGGCCCGGAAGGGCATTCGCCAGAGGTCTCCGCGCTGGCCGACGAAAAGTGGTCGATCGGACCGCTGACGCTGCCGCACATGCTGGTGCGTCTGGTGGTGGCCGAGCAGCTGTATCGGGCTGCCGCAATGATTGCCAATCACCCCTACCATCGCGCGTGAAGAGTGGTTATACTAGTCGTCTGCCCGAATAGCTCAGCCGGTTAGAGCACTTGACTGTTAATCAGGGGGTCGTTGGTTCGAGTCCAACTTCGGGCGCCACCTTGCAAAACCTGCATCGCGAGATGCAGGTTTTTTTTTGCCGTGTTGTGGCGGCGAGCCCATGCTCGGCTGCATCCTCCAAGCCGGGCACGCGCTCGGCGCTACAGCGTGATCCGGCCCTTCCAGAACGCTACCAGCGTGGCGATCGCTACTGCCAGGATCGCGCCGAACAGCCCCCACTCCCAGCGCGTGAAAACCGGCTCGCCGCGCTGGCGCCGGGTCTGCGCAAACAGAACAACGCCGGGCACGTACAGCAGCACCGACAGCAGCAGGTTGTTCAGGCCACCGGCATACACCAGCCACAGCGCGTAGGCGCTGGCCAGCAGCGCGACCACGAAATCGCGCCAGCGCACGCGTGGCTCACCCGCGTAGGACTGCCCGCGCCAGGCCAGTTGCACGCCGAACGCGGTGGACAGGAAGTAGGGCACCAGGCTCATCGATGCGGCCAGCAGCACCAGGCCGGTGTAGCTGCCCGCATTGAACAGCACCAGCAGCAGGAACAGCTGGATCAGCCCGTTGCTCAACCACAATGCATTGGCCGGCACGCCACGCGCATTCTCGCGTCCCAGGAAGGCGGGCATTGTGCCGTCGCCAGCGGCGGCATACAGCACTTCGGCACACAGCAGCACCCAGGCCAGCAACGCGCCCAGCACCGAAATGATCGAACCGGCGATGATCACCGTCGCGCCCCATTCGCCGACGATGGCGCGCAGCACATAGGCCATCGACGGGTTGGGCAGCCCGGCCAGTTCGGCCTGCGACAGCACGCCCATCGACAGCAGGCTGACCAGGACCAGCAGCAGCCAGACCCCCAGGAAACCGATCACCGTGGCACGGCCGACGTCGGCACGGCGCGCGGCACGCCGCGAATAGATGCTGGCGCCTTCGATGCCGATGAACACCCACACGGTGACCAGCATCATGCCGCGCAGTTGCTGGCCGAGGTCGCCAAGCGCAGGTGTGCCGAAGAAGTCGGCGCGGAACACCTCCATGCGGAACGCGCCGGCGGCCAGCACCAGGAACAGTGCGATGGGCAGCAGCTTGGCCACCGTCACCAGGCCGTTGACGATGGCGGCGGTGCGCAGGCCTCGCAGCACCAGCAGGTGGACGGTCCACAACAGTACGGACGAAGCGGCCACGGCGGCTGGCGTGTTGCCTTCGCCGAACACCGGCATGAAATGGCCCAGGCCGCTGAAGATCAGCACGAAGAAGCTGGCATTGCCCAGTACCGAAGCGACCCAGTAGCCCCACGCCGCGGAGAAGCCGATGTAGTTGCCGAAGCCTTCGCGTGCATATGCGTAGATGCCGGTGTCCAGGTCCGGACGGCGGTTGGCCAGGGCCTGGAACACGAAGGCCAGCATCAGCATGCCGGCGCCACTGACGGCCCAGCCGATCATCGCGGCGGCCGGACCGGCACTGCGCGCGACGTTCTGCGGCAGCGAAAAGATACCGGCGCCGACCATCGAGCCGACTACCAGTGCAGTCAACGCCGGCAGGCCGAGGCGTTGCGATGTCGTGGCCATTGAGATCCCCTGCGGCCCGGATGCCGCGAGCACACCCTAGCCATGTACTCGTGAACATGGCTGCAAGGCCGGGTGTGCGGGAGCCGGCATGGACAACGAACAGCCAGGAAACGACGAAGGCCCGGGCAACAGCCCGGGCCTTCGAAGCAAACACAGCAGCGGGATTATTTGAACGTGTACTTGGCGCCGACAGTGAAGTAGCGGCCAATCGCACCACTGAAGTGCAGCGGGTTGTAATTGACTGCACCGTAAGTGCTCGGGTCGAGCGGCGCGATGCGGTCGAACACGTTCTGCACCGAAGCGTTCAGCTCGAAGGCTTCGGTGATGTTCCAGCGGCCGGACAGATCGAAGGTGGTGAACGAGGAGATCTTCTCTACCGGCTCGCCGTCTTCATAGAAGGCCAGGTAGTCACCGCCGCGGCGGTCCTTGTTCTCCAGCTTGCTGATGTAGTTGGCCACGCCGCTGATGCTCCACGGGCCCTGCTTCCAGGTGGTGCCGAAGTTGATGCGGTCCTTCGGCGTGCCGATGCAGTTGGTCACGTCGCAGTTGCCGTGGGTGCCCACATAGTCGACGGTGGTATCACCCTCGGTGCGCTCGAACTTGAGCACGTGGCTCCACTGCAGGTCCATTTCCAGCTGGCCCGGGCCGATGTCGAAGGTCTGGCGGATGTCGGTGTCGATACCGCGGACGCGCGAGGAGTTGGCATTCACGTAGGCGGTATTGACGGCCAGGATGGTGCCGCTGTTGGCGACTCCGCCGATGTTGTTGGCATCGCGGAGAACGTTGCCCGCGGCGATGGCGTCGGCCGTGCTGCCCTGCGCGATTTCGTTGGTGCGCTTGATTTCCCACGCATCCACAGTCAGCGAGGTGGTCGAGGTTGGCTGCAGAACGATGCCCACCGAGTAGCTCTTGGACTCTTCCGGCTTCAGGTCCTTGTTCGGCCGCGTGATGATCGCCACCGAGCGCGCGGTGCATTCGTTGGCCGGGTCGATGGCGCAACGCACCGGATCGCGGGCGTTGGAGAAAGCGGCCAAGCCACCGTCACCGTTCTCGGCCGGGTTCGGCGCACGGAAGCCTTCAGCGTAGCTGGCGCGCAGTGCGATCCAGTCTGCCGGGGTCCACTTCACGCCCAGCTTCGGCGTGGCCTTGCCTTCGCCGCTTTCGTACTTGTCGTAGCGGACCGCAGCGCTCAGTTCCAACTGCTCCAGCACCGGTGCGGACAGTTCGGCGTAGCCGGCATACACATTCTGCGTGCCGTCGTAGGCCGAGTAGCCCAGGCCGATGATCTGGCCGATATCGGTGAAGGTCTGCGGCGTCAGGCTGTTGCTCGTCTTGCGCCACTCCGTACCGAAGGCCAGGCCCAGCGGACCGCCCTTGAGATCCATCAGGCTGCGCGAGATGGTGAAGTCGAACATGTCCAGGCTCGACTTGGCACGCGCGCTGATGGTCGGGCTGATGGCATCGTAGACCGACTGCGGCGTCTGCGAGGCATTGTCGCCGATGCGCCAGGTGCCATAGGGGCAGGCCGGATTGCCCAGCACGCAGCGTACTGCGTCATAACGCAGGAAACCCGTGCGCTTGTTGACCAGGTCGGTGCCGGAATGCAGGTAGGCGGTGTCGTAGCTCCAGTCGCCCCAGTTGCCCTTGACACCCACCAGGAAGCGGTTGAACTCATTGGTATTGTCGGTCACGCGCGGGCCCACGTCCCACGCGCTGTAACGCAGGCGGGCCGCGGTGGGCAGCGGGTTGTCCGGATGACCTGCATACAGCTGGGTCGCACCGGCACCGCTGTTGGCGTTGACCGGGCCGCCAGGGTAGCCCCAGCCGCCGGATACGCCGGATGGCGTATTGCTGAAGATCGTTTCCTTCTTCGAGTAACCGATCTCGGTATAGACCTCGCCGCCTTCACCAAACGCGAAGCTGGCGCGGCCGAACACGTTCACGTACTTCTCTTCCGGGCTCAGGTCGCGGTACTGCTGCGCCGGATCCCACAGGCAACCCTGGGCCTGTGCGGTCGCGTCACTCTGCCCGGGAATCGTGGTCAGCCCGGCGCAGCCCGGCAGGGCAACCAGATGGCCGGTGGCGTCGAACACCGAACCATTGGGACCCACGCCGCCGGCGGTACCGCCCGACAGGTAGGCGCCGCCCAGGAACTGCGCGTCTGCAGCGTCGTAACCCCAGCGCCGGATATCGCCGGTACCGATCCACTTGCGGTTCTTGCGGTCGCTGATCTTGATCGCGTCGGTCTTGCCGACGTCCAGGCTGAAGAACGCATTCCAGCCATCGCTGGACAGGTCGCCGGTGCCGGCAGTAAGGGTCGCCTTCTTCGCATCGCCATCGCCGTCACCGGAAATGCCGTAGGAACCGCGCAGGATGGCGCCTTGGAAGTCGCTGCGCAGGATGATGTTGACGACGCCGGCGATGGCGTCGGAGCCATAGATCGCCGAGGCGCCGTCCTTGAGCACTTCCACGCGCTCGACGGCATCGAGCGGGATGGTGCTGAGGTCGGTGAAGACCTTCTGGCCGTCATCGGCCAGGCCGTAGGTGGCCATGCGGCGGCCGTTCAACAGCACCAGCGTCGAGCCGGCGCCCAGGCCACGCAGCGAGATGCCGGCGCCGCCACCGGCGAAGCCGTTGCCGAAGGTCTTGGGAATGGAGCCTGCGCCGTCGGCGGTCAGGGTCTGCAGGTACTCGGCGACCGTGGTCTTGCCGGTGCGGTCGATTTCCTGGCGGGTCACCACCTGCACCGGCGACGGTGTCTCGGTGTTGGTGCGCGGGATGTTGGAGCCGGTGACCGTGATGCGGTCGAGGTTGGTGGCCTGCTCCTGTGCAAAGGCTGAGGAAGAAGCCACGGCGCCGACCAGCAGCAGGGTGCTGCCAGCAAGGATATGGGTGATGGACGATGCCAGGGTGGTGCGGCGGCGGCTGGCGGGCCGTTGGATCGGGTGTTTCACAGCTTCTCTCCTAACTGGAAAACCGTAGCGTTGAGGGCTGTCGCCGGATCGATACCGGGACGCGCCAATCTAGGTTTCCAGCAGGTGACGAAGACGTGAATTTTTGCTTAATCAGTAACGCTTGGCTCGGGCATGTCCGCATTTGCCGGGCAGTGGCAGGGGCCGGCCCGGCGCGGGGCCGGGCCGGTGGGACGCTCAGTCCGGCAGCGAGAACTGCACCGGCACCATGCCGATGGCCGGGACCGCCACGCCGTCACGCTGGGCAGGCTCGAAGCGCCAGTGCTTGAGCACCTGCTGGCGGGCGGCCTGGTCCAGGTTGCGCGAACCGCTGCTGCGCTCGACGCTGACCGCGACCGGCTGGCCACGGGTGTCCACTTCCACCCGCAACAGCACCGTGCCCTGTTCGTGGTTGCGCAGGGACTGGATCGGATAGGCCGGCGGCGGAGCGCTGCGGTACTGCAGCTGGGCGCCGGCCAGCGGGGTGGAGGTGTCGATGCTGGGCGCCAATTGCGGCGCAGCCGGTTCGGCGGCCGGCAATGCGATGCCCTGGGTCTCTTCCACGGTCGCGGTGGGTGCGGGCAGTGGCGGTACCACCGGCTGCGTCCGCGGCTTCGGTACCACCTGGACGATCTCTTTTGGCGGGACCGGAACCGGCGGCGCCGGCGGTGGCGGAATCTTCTCGATCAGCCGGACCGGACTCTTTTCACGCGGGGCCTGCACGGCCTGGTAGGTCGCAGGGATGAGCAGCAACAGGAAGGCCAGCAGGTGCAGGGCGATCGCTGCACTCCAGGCGGCTACGCGGGCGGGGTCGAAGTGCGGGGATGCAACGGGATAGGTACGAACCATGATCCACCTCCATGCCAGTGACGAAGTCCTCAACGCACCAGGGTCCGTGGCGGGGTTGCCGCACGCGGCTGGCAGTCCATCAGTAGCGCGGCATGGCGGCCACTGCCTAGAGGCAGGGGCATGCGCGTTGGGCTGGCCTTCAGCCAACGCCGCTGGAATACACGAAAAAGGCGGGCCCCTGCGGGACCCGCCTGTGTCGGCCGTGCCGGGTGCGATCAGCGGCCCAGTTCGAACACCACGTCCAGGTTGACCGAGACGGTCGATTCACCCGGTGCGACCGGGGTAGCCTTGTCCATCGCCGCACCGGCGGCCATGGTGCGCATCATCGGCATCGGGCGGAAACCGCCGTTGCTGTTTTCAGAGATGCTGACGATGCGGCGCACCTGCAGGCCCAGCGATCTGGCATAGGTCTGGGCGCGGGCCTGGGCCTTCTTCAGGGCGGCCAGGCGGGCTTCGTCATAGACCGGTTCGGGCTGGTCGATCTCAAACTGCGGACCGTTGATCTGGTTGGCCCCCTGCGCGGCCAGCGCGTCGAGCACCTTGCCGAGCTTGGCGATGTCGCGGACCTTCAGGCTGACCGTGTTGCTGGCCTGGTAGCCGGTGATCTTCGGTGCCTCATTGTCGGCATAGCGGTACTGCGGGTTGAGGCTGACGCCGCTGGTCTGCACGTCGCGCTCGGCGATGCCGGCGGCCTTGATCGCGGCCAGCACCTTGTCCATCTGCTGGGCGTTCTGGCGCATCGCGCTGTTGCCGTCGGCAGCCTGGGTGACCACACCTGCCGACAGGGTGGCGACGTCCGGCACGCGGGTGGCCTCGGCGTTGGCCGAGATGTTCAGCAGGGTGCCTTCGGCCGCGGCGGCGATCGACGGCGACGACGGAGCGGCATGAGCAGTCATCGAGGTTCCAAGGGCGAGGGACAGGGCAAGCAGCAGCGGGGTGGCGGTCAGGCGCATGGGATCTCCTTGTTGTGCCGGTGAGGGTGGTGTCGTAGCGATGAACGCGCTGTGAGCCTGTTCGGGGTTGTACGCGTTCCGTAACGGGTTGCCGACGATTCAGGTGGCGGCCTCAGGTTATGCTGTGCCGATGCTCTATCTTGCTTCCCGCTCCCCCCGACGCAACCAGCTGCTGGCCCGACTCGGACGCCCCTTCCAGGCCCTTGACCTGGAGGTCGTCGAGCTGCGCGCGGCCACTGAAAGCGCCGAACAGTATGTATGCCGGGTCGCCGCCGACAAGGCGCGCGCCGGGCTGGCCCGGGTGCTGGCCGACGACCCGCAGGCGCGGGTGCTTGGTTCGGATACCGAGGTGGTCCTGGACGGCGAGGTCTTCGGCAAGCCGGTCGATGCCGCTGACGCGCGGGCGATGCTGGCGCGGCTGGCCGGGCGCACCCACCAGGTGATGACCGCCGTGGTGGTGGTCGGCGCGGGCGGCCTGGACAGCGAGCTGGTCATTTCCGAAGTGACCTTCGCCCCGATCGATGCCGCCGACATCGCCGCCTATGTCGCCACCGGCGAGCCGCTGGACAAGGCCGGCGCCTACGCCATCCAGGGTGGGGCCGAACGCTGGATCGAACACCTTTCCGGCAGCTACTCCGGCGTGATGGGGCTGCCGCTGCTGCATACCGATCGTCTGCTGGCGCGCTGTGGCGTGCCGGTCCCCACTGCCGATGCCGCCAGGGAGGCTGCCGATGTCTGAGGAAATCCTGGTCAATGTGACCCCGCGCGAGACCCGTGTCGCGGTGATCGAAAACGGCATGCTGCAGGAACTTCACATCGAGCGCGGTTGGCGCCGTGGCGTGGTCGGCAACATCTACAAGGGCAAGGTGCAGCGGGTCATGCCCGGCATGCAGGCCGCCTTCGTCGAAGTCGGCCTGGAGCGCGCGGCGTTCCTGCACGCCAATGACGTGGTGCGGCCGGCGCCGGTGGCCAGCGCCGACACCGAGAACACCACCCTGCCACCGCCGGCCAGCGTGCCGATCGTCGAGCTGCTGCGTGACGGCCAGGACATCGTGGTGCAGGTGGTGAAGGACCCGATCGGCACCAAGGGCGCGCGCCTGACCACGCAGATCAGCATTCCCTCGCGCTACATGGTGCTGCTGCCGCAGTCCAAGGTGGTGGGCGTGTCGGCGCGCATCGAAGACGAAACCGAGCGCGCCCGCCTGAAGGCGCTGGTGACCGAACTGTCGGCGCAGCACGGTGGCTACGGCTACATCGTGCGGACCAACGCCGAAGGGCAGCCGGCCGAGGCCATCGCCGAGGACATCGCCTACCTGTCGCGCGTGTGGAACGTGGTCGAGCGCCGCGGCCGCGAGGCGCCGTCGTGCAGCATCATCTATGAAGACCTGAGCCTGCCGCTGCGGTCCGTGCGCGACCTGATCCGCAAGGACGTGGACAAGGTGAAGGTGGACTCGAAGGAGACGTTCGGCCAGTTGCAGGCCTTCGTCGCCAAGTACATGCCGGTGCTGGCCGAAAAGCTGGAGCTGTATTCCGGCGATCGCCCGATCTTCGACATGTTCGGCGTGGAAGACGAGATCGGCCGCGCACTGGACAAGCAGGTGCCGCTGAAATCCGGTGGCTACCTGGTGATCGACCAGACCGAGGCGATGACCACCATCGACGTCAATACCGGTTCGTTCCTCGGCCAGCGCAACCTGGAAGAGACGGTGTTCCGCACCAACCTGGAAGCGGCGCAGGCAGTGGCGCGTCAGCTGCGGCTGCGCAACCTGGGCGGCATCATCATCATCGACTTCATCGATATGGATGATGCAGAGCATCGCCGCCAGGTGCTGCGCACGCTGGAAAAGGCGCTGGCCCGCGACCATGCCAAGACCACGGTGTACGACTTCTCGCCGCTGGGCCTGGTGGAAATGACCCGCAAGCGCACGGTCGAAAGCCTGGAGCGCCAGCTGTCGGAAACCTGCCCGCAGTGCAGTGGCCGCGGCAGCATCAAGACCACCGAGACGGTGACCTACGAGATCTTCCGCGAGATCACCCGCGCCGTGCGCCAGTTCGATGCCGCGCGGCTGCTGGTCATCGCGTCGACCAAGGTGGTCGCGCGCATCACCGATGAGGAGTCCTCGGCGGTGGCTGAGCTGGAGGAATTTCTCGGCAAGAGCATCCGCTTCCAGGCGGACGAGCAGTACCTGCAGGAGCAATTCGATGTTGTTCTGCTCTGATCCTCGCCGGCTGCAGGCCGGCGGTGGCCGATGAGCGCGCCGCCGCGCCTGCGACTGCGAAGGATCCGCCGTCATTTCATTGCCGCCTGTGCGGTGGGCCTGGTCGGGCTTGCACTGCTGGTGGGCACCTTCAGCCAACTGCTGCCGCTGGCCGAGCGTCATTCCGACAGGATCGCCGCCTGGCTGAGCGAGCGGGCTGGCCAGCCGGTGCGTTTTGACCAGCTGCAGACGACCTGGACCCGTCGTGGCCCGCTGCTGCAGCTGAAGGGCCTGCGCATCGGTGCCGGGCAGGGCCTGGCGATCGGCGAGGCCGAGGTGCTGGTATCGATGTACAGCGGGCTGCTGCCCGGGCGCTCGCTGACCGAATTGCGCCTGCGTGGCCTGGCCCTGGACCTGCAGCAGGGCGAAGACGGACGCTGGTCGGTGCGCGGGTTGCCGCAATCCGACAACGGGGGGGATCCGCTGGATGCGTTGCGCCGGCTCGGCGAGCTGCAGGTGATCGGCGGCCGCCTGGGCGTGCACGCGCCGGGGATCGGCATCGACACCACGCTGCCGCGCATCGACCTGCGCATGCGGGTCAATGGTGATCGCCTGCGCGTGGGTGTACGCGCCTGGGCCGATGCGCAGGCGCTGCCGCTGACCGCGGTACTGGACGTGGACCGTGTGCGCGGCAACGGCCAGGCCTGGCTCGGCGCCGACCCGGTCGATTTCCATGCCTGGTCGCCCTTGCTGGCGGCCGGCGGCGTGCGCCTCCGCGAGGGCAAGGGCGAGCTGAACCTGTGGCTGACCCTGCGTGATTTCGCGCCGGTCGCGCTGACCACCGATTCGGACCTGCGGGACGTGCGCGTCGACGGTGCACCGATGCCCGGCGTGGCAGCGCCGCAGCTGCAGCTGCAGCGGCTGCAGGCCCGCCTGCGCTGGCAGCGCCAGGCCGATGGCTGGGCGTTGCAGGTGCCGCGCCTGCGCCTGAAGACCGAAGATGGCGAACAGCAGCTCGATGGCCTGCAGCTGCAGATCGGCAAGCAGCTGCGGGTGAACGCCGGTGCGGTGCAGGCCGGCACCGCGCTGCGAGGGCTGGCCCTGAGCAATCTCCTTGAACCGGGACTGCGGCGCTGGCTGTTCCTGTCCCGGCCGCAGCTGGAGGTGCGCCGATTGCAGTTGGCCGGCGAGCGTGATGGCCCGTTGCGGGCACAGGGCGAACTGCAGTCGCTGGGCTTTGCCAGCGTCGGCAATTCTCCGGGCCTGCGCGGCCTCGGGGGGCGTTTCGAAGGCGATGCTGATGGCTTCAGCCTGCAGCTGCAGCCGCAACGGCAGCTGCAGTTCGATTGGCCGACCGGCTTTGGCGTGCGGCATGACCTGCATCTGGCCGGACAGATCGTGGGCTGGCGCGACGAGGGCGGCGGTTGGCGGATCGGAACGCCGGCGATGCGCGTGGAGGGCACCGACTACGCGGCCGACGTGCGCGGCGGCGTCTGGTTCCAGGGCGACGGCACGCGGCCGTGGCTGCAGTTGGCCGCCAAGCTGGACGACGTGCCGATGACGGCGGCCAAGCGCTTCTGGATCCATTCCAAGATGAGCAAGGGCGCCACCGACTGGCTGGACATGGCGCTGGCCGGCGGCCAGGTGCGTGGCGGTGTCGGCCTGGTCACCGGTGACCTGGACGACTGGCCGTTCGACAACAACGATGGCCGCTTCGAGGCCACCGGCCACATCAGCAATGGCGACATCCGCTTCCAGCACGATTGGCCGCTGATGCGCCAGGTCGATGCCGATATCGCCTTCATCGGCCCCGGCTTCGAGATGCGTGGACGTGGCGACCTGGCGGGCGTGGCGGTGCAGAAGTTCGAAGCCGGCATTCCGGACTTCGGCCATCAGCCGCTGTACGTGCGCGCCGACGCGCCGAGCGAGGCCGGCAAGCTGCTGGCGATGCTGCGCCAGAGCCCGTTGCACAAGGACTATGGCGATACCCTGGACAACCTGGTCGCCAGTGGTCCGGCGCATGTGACTTTCGATCTGCTGCAGCCGCTGCACCACGATGAAGGCGGTGGTCATCTGCAGGGGACGGTCGACCTGACCGGCGTGAAGCTGGTCGACAAGCGCTTCCAGCTGGCCTTCGACAACATGCGAGGGCAGGCGCGCTACAGCAATGGCGGCTTCGGCGCCGAGGAACTGGCGGTGCGCCACCTCGGCCAGGATGGCCGCCTGAGCCTGCGCGCCGGTGGCTACGTGCACGACAGCACGCGGGCCTTCGAATCGAAGCTGACGGCGCATCTTGATGCGGGCGTACTGATTGACCGCGCACCGGAAATGACCTGGCTCAAGCCCTACATCACCGGCACTTCAGCGTGGACCATCGCGGTCAACCTGCCCAAGGTGGCTCCGGGGGCGCCCGCGCCGCCGAGTGAACTGCGGTTGAGTTCGGACCTGGTCGGCACGCGGCTGGACCTGCCGGCACCACTGGACAAGCCGGCCGCCGAAGCGCTGGCGACCACGGTGGCCGCGCAGTTGCCGATGGGTGCCGGCCGCATCGATGTGGCCTTCGGCCAGCGCCTGGCCCTGGCCGCACGCAGCCACAACAACCAGACCGGCGTGCAGGTCACGCTGGGCAGTGATCATGTTGATCGTGAGCCGCCGCCGAGCGGGCTGACGGTCAATGGCCGCAGCGCGACGCTGGATGCGCTGGAGTGGATCGGCCTGGCGCGGGGCGGCGGTGACGACGATGCGATGCCGCTGCGAGCGGTGGACGTCCAGGTCGGCCAGTTGAAGCTGATCGGCGGTGTGTTCGAGCAGACCCGGCTGCAGCTGCACCCGGGTCCACAGGCACTGGATGTGCGGTTGGACGGCCCGTCGCTGGCCGGGCGCCTGACCGTCCCCAATGCGGACGGCGGCACGATCAGTGGCCAGCTTGACCGCGTGCACTGGCAGTCACTGCCGGCGGCACCGGGTGCGCCGGTTGCACCGGCGCGGGTACAGGCCGGTGCCAACGACATGGACCCGGCCAAGCTGCCGCCGTTCGCGCTGGACATTGCCGACCTGAAGTTCGGCAAGGTGGTGCTGGGCCAGGCGGTGCTGCGCACGCGGCCGCTGGCCAACGGCCTGAACGTGGATGAGCTGCGTTTCCGTGCGCCGGACCAGGAGATCGACATCAGCGGTCGCTGGCTGGGCCGGACCGGCGGTGCCCGAACCGAGTTGACCGCACAGGTGCGCAGTGAGGATCTGGGTGGGTTGATGCAGAATCTTGACTACGGCGGCCAGTTGCGCGGCGGTTCCGGCCAGGCGCAGTTGCAGGCCTCGTGGAGCGGAGGCCCGTCGGACTTCCAGCTGGGCAATCTGCAGGGCAGCCTCGACCTGCACGCGCGCAATGGCCAGCTGCTGGAGCTGGAGCCAGGCGCCGGCCGCGTGCTGGGCCTGCTCAGCGTCGCGCAGCTGCCGCGGCGCCTGATGTTCGACTTCCGCGACTTCTTCTCCAAGGGCTTCGCGTTCAACCAGATCGACGGCAGCATGCAGTTCGGCCAGGGCATGGCGCGCACCGACAAGGTGCTGATCGAAGGCCCGGCGGCCAACATCACCATCCGTGGCCAGGCCGACCTGCGCAACCAGCGGTTCGACCAGACCATCGACGTCAACCCGCGCGCGGGCAACCTGCTGACCGTGGTCGGTGCGGTGGCCGGCGGCCCGGTGGGTGCCGCGCTGGGCGCGGCCACCAATGCGGTATTGTCCAAGCCGCTGGGCGAGATTGGCGCCCGAACCTACAAGGTGACCGGTCCATGGAAGGAACCGAAGGTGGAAGTGATCGAGCGCAGCCGCGACAAGACCCCATCACCGCCCGTGCCGGCGTCTGCACCGGCCATTCCGCCGACCGTCACCGACCTGCCGCGCTCGCGCTGAGCGCGGTTCCCTGTTCACGGGGCTTGCCTGAGCGCCCCTGCACCCCCAGATCGAGACCATGACTGATATCGCCCTGACGCTTGCCCAAGACCGCCTGCTACGCCCCGGCGGCCTGGATACCGCTGGCCTGGAGCGCACCTTCGGCCAGTTGCTCGGCCCCGGTGTCGACTTCGGCGACCTTTATTTCCAGCACGCCCGCCGCGAGAGCTGGAGCGTGGAAGACGGCATCGTCAAGGACGGTGCCCATTCCATCGAGCAGGGCGTGGGTGTACGTGCGATTTCCGGCGAGAAGACCGGATTTGCGTACTCCGATGACATCCACGCCGACGCGCTGCTGGCGGCTGCGCAGTCGGCGCGCGCGATCTCGCGTGAGGGCGGTGCGCAGTCCGGGCGATCGCTGCTGCGCGGCAATGCGCGCGCACTGTACCCGGCGCTGGACCCGATCGATGGTATCGGCAACGAAGCCAAGGTCGAGGTGCTCAAGCGCCTGGATGGTTACCTGCGTGCCGCCGACCCGCGCGTGAAGCAGGTGATGGTGAGCCTGTCCGGCGGCGTCGATACGGTGCTGATCGCCCGCAGCGACGGTGTGCTGGCGGCCGATGTGCGTCCGCTGGTACGCCTGAATGTACAGGTGATCGTCGAGCACAACGGCCGCCGCGAGACTGGCTATGCCGGTGGCGGTGGCCGTTATGGCTACGAAGACCTGTTTGCCAGCGGCCGCCCCGAAGCCCTTGCCCAGGAAGCGCTGCGCCAGGCGCTGGTGAACCTGGAAGCGGTGCCGGCGCCGGCCGGCATGATGCCGGTGGTGCTCGGCCCGGGTTGGCCGGGCGTGCTGCTGCACGAAGCGGTCGGCCACGGCCTGGAAGGCGACTTCAACCGCAAGGGCACCAGCGTCTACGCCGGCCGCATCGGCGAGCGTGTGGCGGCACCGGGGGTGACCATCGTCGACGACGGCACCCTCGACGGCCGCCGCGGTTCGTTGAACATCGACGACGAAGGCCACCCCAGCCAGTGCACCACGCTGATCGAGGATGGCATCCTGGTCGGCTACATGCAGGACAGTCTCAATGCGCGGCTGATGGGCATGGCGCCGACCGGCAACGGGCGCCGTGAATCGTTCGCGCACCTGACCATGCCGCGCATGACCAACACCTACATGCGCGCCGGCGAGCACGACCCGCAGGAGATGATCCGTTCGGTGAAGAAGGGCCTGTACGCGGTCAACTTCGGCGGTGGCCAGGTCGACATCACCAGTGGCAAGTACGTGTTCTCGGCCACCGAGGCCTACCTGATCGAGGACGGCCGCATCACCACGCCGGTGAAGGGCGCGACCCTGATCGGCAACGGCCCGGAAACCATGCAGAAGGTGCGCATGGTCGGCAATGACCTGGCCCTGGACGAGGGCGTGGGCATCTGCGGCAAGGACGGGCAGAGTGTGCCCGTGGGTGTCGGCCAGCCCTCGCTGTTGATCGAGGGCATCACCGTCGGCGGTACCCAGGCCTGAGCGTGGCGATGGCCACAGCAACCGCCCGGGCCGACGGGGACTCAGTCCTCGTCGGCCTCGCCGGTCCCGATGTGGTCGGCGTCTCCGGCGCCGGCCTTCAGGCCCAGCGCGGCTGGCAGCATCAGGCCGCGCAGCACCTGGAAGATCTCGCGGTAAGCGCGCGGCGGCTTGTTCCTGGCCTTCTCGGCCTGCGCGTTGCGTACCAGCGTGCGCAGCTGCTGGCGGTCGGCCTGCGGATAGTCATCGAGCAGAGCGGCCAGCGCCTTGTCACCCTCGGCCAGCAGGCGGTCGCGCCAGTCTTCCACGCGGTGCATCATCGCCACTTCGCGGCGGCCGGTTTCGCTGTTGGCGTCGAGCGCATCGCGGATCGCATCCAGCGTGGCCTCTTCTTCGCGGCGCATGTGCTTGGCCAGGAACGCCAGTTGGCGCTTGTGGGCGATGTGGGCGGTGATGCGCTTGCACTCGGCGATGTGCGGCAGCAGGTCTTCCGGAATCGGCAGGCGCGCCAGCTGGGCCGGGGTCAGCGACACCAGCTTCTCACCCAGGGCCAGCACGTCGAGTGCATCGCGCCGGTTCTGGCTGCGGCTCTTGTCGTGGAATTCACCGGTTTCTTCGTCGCGTCCGCGCATCGTCCCTACCTGATTTCAAAAAAAGTCGCCCGGCGTGATGCCGGGCCCAACCCGTACAGGATAAAGCATTGAACGTGATCGCCCCTGAAGTGGCCGTCGGCGACGACAGCCTGGCCCGGCTGGAACGGCTGGCCGACCTCTCCCAGCAGCTGCTCGACCGCGCCCGCGCGCTGGGCGCCAGCCAGGCCGAGGTCAGCTGCAGCGAGGACCGCGGCCTGGAGGTCAATGTCCGCCTCGGCGAGGTCGAGACCGTGCAGTCCACCCGTGACCGTGGCATCGCCGTGACCGTCTATTTCGGGCAGCGCAAGGGCAGTGCCAGCACTGGCGACCTGAACGAGGCCAGCCTGGCCGCTACGGTCGAGCAGGCCTGCGCGATCGCACGGCATACCGAGGATGACCCGGCCGCCGGCCTGGCCGAGGCCGCACTGATGGCCACCGACTTCCCGGACCTGGATGGCTGGCACCCGTGGGCGCTGCAGGCCGATGAGGCGGTGGACCTGGCCCTGGCCTGCGAGGCGGCTGGCCGCGAGGCCGATGCGCAGATCCGCAATTCCGATGGCGCTTCCGTGTCGAGCATGCAGAGCCTGTCGGTGTACGCCAATTCGCACGGCTTCTTCGGCCGTGAGCGCGGCACCCACCATTCGATCGGTTGCGCGCTGATCGCCGGGCAGGGCGACGGCATGCAGCGCGATGGCTGGTACACCAGCGCGCTGGCGCAGGGGGACCTGGAAGACGTGGGCCTGGTCGGCCGTCGCGCCGCCGAGCGCACCATCGCCCGCCTGCAGCCGCGTTCGTTGGCCACTGGCAGCATGCCGGTGCTGTTCGCCCCAGAAGTGGCGCGCAGCCTGGTCGGCCACCTGCTGTCGGCAGTGTCCGGCGGCGCGCTGTACCGCCAGGCCAGTTTCCTGCTGGACAGCGTCGGCCAGCGCCTGTTCCCGGAGTGGATGCAGATCGACGAACTGCCGCACCTGCGCCGCGGCCTGCGCTCGGCCGCCTTCGACGGCGACGGCGTGGCCACCCGTGCTTCGGCGCTGGTCCGTGACGGCGTGCTGCAGCGCTATGTGCTGGGCAGCTATTCGGCGCGCAAGCTGGGCCTGCAGACCACCGCCAATGCTGGCGGCGTGCACAACCTGCAGCTGGCGGCCAATGCCGGCTCGCTCGAAGAGATCGCCCGGCAGATGGGTGACGGCCTGCTGGTGACCGAGCTGATGGGGCAGGGGGTGAACGGGGTGACCGGCGACTATTCGCGCGGCGCCGGCGGCTTCCGTGTCGAGAATGGCGAGATCCAGTACCCGGTGGACGGCGTCACCATCGCCGGCAACCTGCGCGAGATGTTCAGCAGCATCGAGGCGGTCGGCAGCGACGTCGACCCGCGCTCGCACATCCGGACCGGCTCGATCCTGCTGGGGCGGATGACCATTGCCGGTAATGATTGATGGCATCGATGGCGTAAGCTATGCCCGCCTGACGCATCCAGCTTGGTGCTGGTGGGTCAAGACCACCCAATGAAAAGGAGTTTTGTCGTGAGTGAATTCGATAACGTCCCGCCGCCGCCGGCAACCACCAATGCCCCGGCCGACCAGCGCACGATGGCGCTGGCCGCGCACCTGCTGGGCATCTTCACCGGTTTCATCGGTGCCCTGATCATCTGGCTGATCAACAAAGATGATGCGGGCAAGGGCTTCGTGACCGATCAGTCCAAGGAAGCACTTAACTTCCAGATTACCGTTGCCATCGCCGTGCTGGTCTGCGTAGTCCTCAGCTTCGTCGTCATCGGCGCCATCCTGATGCCGATCGTGTACGTGGCCAACCTTGTTCTGTGCATCATCGCCGCTGTGAAGGCCAACAACGGCGAAGCCTACCGCTACCCGTTCGCGCTGCGCCTGGTCAAGTAATACCGTCTGCATGCGCAAACAGGAACGCCCGGCATTGCCGGGCGTTCCTGTTTGGCGCCAACGTCACGCCAGCGATCAGTGATCGCGTTCCACCGCCAGCGTTGCCAGCGCGCGCAGCGCATCGGCTTCTTCGCCATAGTCGGCCAGCGTGGCCTGCATGCGTGCGGCCAGTTCGCGCAGCTGCGCCTTCGCACCGTCCATGCCGAGCAGCGCGGGGAAGGTGCTCTTGTCCTGCGCCTGGTCCTTGCCGGCGGTCTTGCCCAGCTGTTCGGAACTGGCTTCGACATCGAGGATGTCATCGCGGACCTGGAAGGCCAGGCCGAGCGCGTCGGCGAAGCCGTCCAGCTGGGCCAGCTGTGGTTCGTGGGCCTGGCCGCACAGCGCCCCCATACGCACCGCTGCGCGGATCAGCGCGCCGGTTTTCAGCGCATGCATGCGGGTCAGCGCCGCCAGCGTCTGCTGCTGGCCGGTGGCATCGATGTCCAGCGCCTGGCCGCCGCACATGCCGGAGGCACCGGAGGCGTGGGCCAGGGTCTGCAGGCAGGCCACGCGCAGCGTGGCCGGCAGCGGCGCATCGGCCAGCAGACCGAAGGCGCGGGTCTGCAGGGCGTCGCCGGCCAGGATCGCGGTGGCTTCGTCGAAGGCGATGTGGGTGGTCGGCTTGCCGCGTCGCAGCGCGTCATCGTCCATCGCCGGCAGGTCGTCGTGCACCAGCGAATAGGCGTGGATGAGCTCGACGGCCATCGCCGCTGCGTCAAGGTGTTCAGGCTGCGCGCCAAACAGATGGCCACTGGCGTACACAAGCAGCGGTCGCATGCGTTTGCCACCGCCCAGCACCGAATAGCGCATGGCCTGGTGCAGGCGCTGCGGTGCTTCGGCGGGCGAGGGCAGGGCGGCGTCGAGCTGGCTTTCGATACGGTCGCGCCAGCGCGCGAACAGAACCTCAGCCGTCATGGCTGGGCGGATCGAAAGGCTCGGATGCTTCCGGCTGCGCCGGATCGCTGAGCAGGCGCACGCGCAGTTCGGCCTGTTCCAGCGCCTGTTGGCACTGGCGGTACAGACCGACGCCGCGTTCGTAAGCACTGAGCGAGGCTTCCAGGCTCAGCTCGCCGGTTTCCATCTGCTCCACCAGCTGTTCCAGCGATTCGAGCGACTGCTCGAACTGGGCGACCGGGGAGGCGTTTTCGGGGGACTTCTTGGCCATGCGACAAGTGTGGACGGGCTGCGCGCGGGGGTCAATTCACCAGCCGCCGGGACGCCACTGCAGCTGAGCATCCTGGGCCTGCAACCAGGCTTGCAGAGGGGCCGCAATGACCACGTCGGCGGCAGCGAGCAACTGTGGCCCATCGAAGATCAGCGGCAGCTGGGCGCGCCGCCAGGGGGCCAGGTGCTCGCGTTGCAGGCAGTCCTTCAGTGCATGCGAATGCGGGCGACCGGGCAGCACGATGCGCTCGCCGCCCACGCGCGCACGGACCTGAAGGGTGCGTTCGAAGGCCACGGCGCCCTGCAGGCACAGTTGGCCACCATCGGGCAGCGGCAGGGGGGCACGCCCATCCCATTCGGCCTGCCACCCGCAGGGCAGCGATGGCAGCTGCGCGGGTAGCAGATAGGCGTGATCGCGCCATTGCTGGATGGCATGCTCGTGCCAGCGCACCCGCGCCTGGCGATCGTTGCCGGCCGGCAGCAGTTCGTGCAGACCCTGCTGCAGTACCGTGGCCGGCAGTGGGGCGGCACCGTGGCCGATCACCCAGGCGCGCAGCACGCGCGCGGCACGCCCCGGTGACACCTGGCGCAGCAGTTGCAGCGAAAGCACGCGTGGTGCCACTTCCAGGTGGGCGATCAGCTCGGCGTCTTCCTCGTCCAGCAGAGCACGGGTCTGTCCGCAGTGCATTGCGCTGCCCGCCAATGCCGCAGCCGCATGCGGCCAGCGCTGGCGCAGCAACGGCAGCACCTGCAGGCGCAGGAAGTTGCGATCGGCGTGGTCGTGGCCATTGCTGGGGTCTTCGATCCAGCGCAGCGCGTGCTGGCGCGCGTAGTCGAGCAGCGCGTTGCGCGTTGCCGGCAGCAGGGGGCGCCATAACGGATGCCCGCCAATGTGGCTGTGTGCGGACATCGCCGCCAGGCCGTCAATACCGGAACCGCGCAGGGCACGCAGCAGGAAGGTCTCGGCCTGATCGTCCTGGTGCTGCGCCAGTGCCAGCGTTTCGCCGTCGCGCAGTTCGGCCGCGAAGGCGGCGCGTCGCGCCTGCCGCGCCGCGCCTTCAAGGCCGAGGCCCGCGCGATTGTCGATCTGCACGCGATGCACGGCCAGTTCAATGCCCAGTGCCGCGCAGTGCTGCTGGCAATGCAGCACCCAGCCGTCCGCATCGGCCTGCAGGCCATGGTGCACATGCACCGCACGCAGTGCCGTGCCGGAGGCCTGTGCGCAGCGCCACAGCCAGTGCAGCAGCACGGTCGAGTCGACACCACCGCTGTAGCCCACCAGCAGCGGCGCATCGAGCGGAACGAGGGCAGGGAAGGCAGTCACGCCGGCAAGTATAGGGTGGGGTTTACTTGGCAGGGCTGCGCCCTGCACCTGCAGAGGCCACGGCCGCTGCAAGAGCCGAAGCAACAGCCGAAGCTGGTTTCCTGAGGATTGGCGGGGTGGGCCCGGTTGCGGGGGGCGCTGCAAGTACGTCCATGTAAGCTCGGTCGCCGCATCCATGCGGCTCACGCCCCCGCAACCGGACCCACCCCGCCTTCGACAGATTCCTGCGAACTGTCGGAATTGCTCTTGGGGTCAGATCCGTTTTCCTGCGGAAAACGGATCTGACCCCTATTTATTTCGATATCTGACAGATTTCATCCACGCGTGGCGTGGATCTACTGGCCACCGGAAAACTGTCGAAGGCGGGGCACTGTGGGTTTGCGGGGTGTGAGCCGCATGGATGCGGCGACCAAGGCTACATGGACGTACTTGCGCCGTCCCCGCACACCCACGGTGCCCCGCCATCCCACGGAATGCACGCTGTTGCTGTTGCTTCGGCCGTTGCCGTTGCATCTGCAGGTGCAGGGCGCAGCCCTGCAGAAAAACCTACTTCACCCGGCGGCCCGAGCGGTCGATGCGGAACCGCTCTCCGCCTTCCATCGGCCTGTGGCCATCGGCATCCGGCGTGCCGCAGCGGCAGCCGTTGCAGACCTCGGCCACGCCATCCTGGAATGGCCAGGCGAAATCGAAGGTGCCGGGCACCACCTGGCGGAACTTCAGGTCGAAGTAGCCGACGCGGCTGCCGACGCGGCCGCGCAGCAGGCCTTCCTGCGGCGTTTCCGGGCCGTTGTCCCAGGTCAGCACCGGCAGGCTGCGGCCCGCGCGGTCGACGTAGTGGAAGCCCTGCTCGGCATACACCACGGCCAGGCCGTGGTCGTCGTAGTTCAGGTCCTTCAGCGTATCGGCGCTGATCTTCAGCCGGTGATCGACCACCTCGCAGTTGGGGAGCGGCCACAACCCGTGTTCGTCGGTCAGCAGCTTGCATGCCGGTGCCTGTGCCTGTGCATTGGCACTGACCAGCACGCCAAGCATTGCCAGCGACCGCGCAAAGCGGCCGCTGGCAGGGGCAGGGCGGGCCCGCCGCGCGATCACTTGGCCTCGGCCTTGCGTTCGAAGGCCGTCGGTGCCGGCAACTGCACCGGCACGCCCTTGTCATCGCAGGTGCCGGCCTGGCACAGGCGCTCGCGCAGGGCCGGGGTGGCCTGCACGATCATGTGGTAGATCGCGTTCTGTTCCAGCGTGCCGCGGATCGCCTTGCTGCCCGGGCCACGTGCCCAGATGCCGACGTCCTCACCACCATGCGATTCGGACTTCATCGGCACCAGCGCTTCCTGCATGTAGTCCGGATGCTCGGTGTCGACCTCGCGCAGGTTCGGGCGACCGTTGGCCGGTTCGAAGCTGCTCGGGTTGTGCGGGTAACGCTTCGGCCCGGCCGGCTGCTGGTTGCTGCTGCCGGTGTGGCCTGGGCCGTTGGCGTAGCTCAGCGTGGTGTACGGCTGGCCGGTGCCGTCCAGGGCGTAGTCCAGCTTGCCGGCGCCGTCTTCGCCGCCCTTGTCCTTCACCTTGCCCAGGATCGGGTTGCCGCGTGCCGGGTAGCCGACGAAGTTCAGCGTGTGCGAGTGGTCGGCGGTGACGATGATCAGGGTGTCGTCGGCCGAGGTCAGCTCGTTGGCCACGCGCACCGCATCGGACAGTGCCACGGTCTCGGTCAGTGCACGGTAGGCATTGCCGCTGTGATTGGCGTGGTCGATGCGCGCGCCTTCGATCATCAGTACGTAGCCTTCCGGGTGCCTTGAAAGGTTCTTGATCGCCGCTGCGGTCAGTTCGGCCAGGCTCGGCTCACCGCCCGGATCCTGCGGGCGCTCGTACTCGTAGCGCATGTGGTCCGGCTCGAACAGACCAAGGATGGCCGGCGCATTTGCGGCCGCGGCCAGCTGCTTGCTGTTCCAGACATAGGCACCCTGCGGATGCGCCTGCTGCCATTCCTGGACCAGGCTGCGGCCGTCCAGGCGCTGGCCGACCTTGTCGTCGTATTCCGGGTCGCGCTCTTCCACGGTGGTGAACTCACCACGGCCGCCACCAAGGGCGACAAGCGGGCCGCGCCCATAGCGCGAGGTCGACAGCAGCTGCTGGGCGATGTCCTTGCAGCCGGCCGCCTTGGCTGCTTCAGTCAGGTCGGTGTCGTTTTCCCAGTTGCGCTCGGGCGAGTGCGCGTAGGTGGCAGCCGGGGTGGCGTGGGTCAGGCGAGCTGTGGAGACCACGCCGGTGGCGAGGCCGGCGCTGTCGGCCAGCTGCAGCCAGGTCAGCAGGCCCTTGGACAGGCTGTCGGCACAGTCGGTGCGGCTTCCGGCACTGACGCCGATCGCGCCCATGTGGGTCTTCACGCCGGTGGTGATGGCGGTCATGGTGCCGGCCGAATCAGGCGTCTGCGAATCGGTGTTGTAGGTCTTGCTGAACGCCGTGGCCGGGAAGCGTTCCCAGGACAGCAGGTTCTCCTCGCCGGAGCCGCCCTTGCGCTGGCCCTCGTAGATGCGCGAGGCGGCCACGGTGGTCAGGCTCATGCCGTCACCGAGGAACAGGATGACGTTCTTCGCCTTGCCGGACATCGCACCATTGGCCGCAGCCTGGGCGGCACCGCTGCGGTACCACCACTGCGGGGTCTCGCCGGCCGGATGGGCGACGGGATCGACGGCGACCTTCAGGCCGGCCGGGGCGGACGCGGGGGCAGTGCTGGCGCAGGCGCCCAGCAGAAGGGTGGTGGCGCAGGCGGCCAACAGGGAGACGGAACGACGCATGGACGCTGGGATCTCACAAACTGTAACGGGACATTCATTATGCCCGCCCCAGCAAGGCACGCCGATGACACACTGATTTGCCGGCCGGGCGGTCGTTCTGCGGGCTGCCTTGGGCTATCGTGCCAGCATCCCTTCCTTCCCCTCTGGATTGCCTATGAAGCTGGTCTCTGCCTGGCTGCGGATTCCGTTCTGGCAGCGCGTGGTCGGTGGCTTCGTGCTCGGCGCGCTGGCCGGCTGGGCGCTCGGCCCGGCCGCGGAAACGTGGTTCGGCCCGCTCGGTGAGCTGTACGTCACCCTGATCAAGATGATCGCCGTGCCGCTGGTGTTCTTCGCGGTCATCAACGCGATCTCGTCGCTGCACGGGCAGAAGTCCGTGGCCGCGCTCAGTGGGCGCACCTTCCTGTGGTTCGTGATCACCGCCGCGCTGGCAGTGTGTGTCGGCCTGGCCGTGGGTACGGTGCTGCAGCCCGGCGCGGGTGGCCTGCAGTTGTCCATGGCCAGCAACTACGTGCCGCGCGAAGTGCCCAGCGTGGTGCAGGTGCTGCTGGACGTGGTGCCTGCCAATGTCTTCTATGCGCTGTCCGGCATCGGCACCAAGGTCAACGCGGCCGGTGAGACCGTGCTGGCCGCGGGTCGCGGCTCGATCCTGCCGGTGATCTTCTTCGCCGGCCTGGTTGGCTTTGCCATCGTCAAGCTGGGCGAGAAGGTGACCGAGGCGCGCAAGCTGGTCGGCCAGATGAGCGACATCATGATCCAGGTGACCCGCTTCGTGCTGGAAGTCACCCCGATCGGCACCTTCGGCCTGATCGCGGGCCTGGTCGGCAGCTATGGGTTCGAGAAGCTGCTGCCGCTGGGCCATTTCGTGCTGGCGTTGTACGTGGCCTGTGCGCTGCACATCGTGGTGGTCTACAGCGCGCTGCTGCTGGCGCACGGCCTGAACCCGCTGAAGTTCTTCCGTGGCGCCGCACCGGGCATGCAGGTTGCGTTCGTCAGCTCGTCCAGCTTCGCTGCGATGCCGGTGGCGCTGCGTTCGATCACCCACAACCTGGGCGTGAACAAGGACTACGGTTCGTTCGCGGTGCCGCTGGGCGCCAGCATCAAGATGGACGGCTGCGGCGCGATCTATCCGGCGCTGTGCGCGGTGTTCATTTCGCAGTACAGCGGCGTGCCGCTGACCCCGGAGCAGTACGTGGTGGTGCTGATCGCCTCGGTGCTGGGCAGCTTTGGCACCGCCGGCGTGCCGGGTACTGCGGTGATCATGGCCACGGTGGTGCTGAGCGCGGCGAACCTGCCGCTGGAGACCATCGGTTACCTGTATGCCATCGACCGCATCCTGGACATGATGCGCACGATGACGAATGTGACCGGCCAGATGCTGGTGCCGGTGCTCGTGGCCAAGGAAACCGGGCTGCTCGACCAGGCGGTGTATGACAATCCGTCCAGCAATGTGGGCGTGGACGATCCAGACCCGACTCCGCCACGCGGCTGAGGTTGCGTGGAGATGTAAAAGGCCCGCCCTGACCCGGCGGGCCTTTTGTTTGGGAGCTGGTTGGCGCGGTGGCGGCCAAGGCGGGTCCCGGTAGATCCACGCCATGCGTGGATGGAGGCAGTGCCGACCAACGGTCGGCACCCACCAGGGCAGGCGGCGCGATGCCGACCAAGGTCGGCACCTACCGGGGGCGCAAACAAAAAAGCCGCTGCGGGGCAGCGGCTTTTTGTATTTCAGGCGGCGCCGTAGCGCCAGCGGGTCAGAGGTCGACCCGGCGGGCCTGCATGAACTTGTTGCCCCAGTAGCCACTGAGCAGGGTGTCCACGCGCACGTCCTTGCCCGAACTCGGTGCGTGCAGGAAGCGGCCGTCGCCCACGTAGATGCCGACGTGGTCGACGCGGCCCTTGCGGCCGAAGAACACCAGGTCACCGGCAGCCAGCGCGGTGCGGTCGTTGATCAGTTCGGCGTTGTCATCGTGGGCCATCTCGCGCGAGACGCGCGGCAGCTCGATGCCCAGGGCCGAACGGAACACATAACCGACCAGGCCGCTGCAGTCGAAACCGCTGTCCGGGTTGCTGCCACCCCAACGGTACGGGGTGCCCAGCAGGGTCATCGCGCGGCGCAGCAGCGACTGCACCTTGCCGTTGTCGGCGGCGGTACCGACAACGCTGCCATTGGCGGCGCTGCTGGTGTCGTAGTTTGCGAGCAGGCGGCTGAGGTCGCCGGCCACCACGGCCGAGCGGTCCATCAGCGGAATGGTGTCGTTGGCGGCCAGGTGCGGCAGCAGGGCGGCCAGCGTGGCGCTGGCGGCGGCATCGACGCGGCTGCGCTGCGGAGCGGCAGCCTCGGCCTTGGCGGCCGGTCGGGCGACGCTTTCGGCCACCGGGGCCGGGGGCACATCGGAACGGTTCGGAGCAGTCTGCGACCAGGCCGGAAGGCTGGTCAGGCACAGTGCCAGGCCAAGCAACAACGGGCGGGCACTGCGTGAAGATACGGAAGTCTGGCCTTCGCTTTTCAGGTCGTCAGTCGTCACGCGTCGGTCACAGGAAAAAAACGATGGGGCATCATGCCCTGTAAAAGCGCCGATAAGTTAAAAATTCCGTTAGTAAAACGTTATTGCAGCTGTGATTTGCGTCACAGTTTTGAACATATCGCCTGTTCATTTTAGCGAAGGACGCGTTTCGCCCCTGTGTAGTGGTCTTTCCAGTAGGGGCCGCTGAGCGAGTCGAGGCGTACCGTCCCGCCGGTACTCGGCGCGTGCACGAAACGCCCCTCACCTACATAGATGCCGACATGGGTGACGCTGCCTCGGCTGCCAAAGAACACCAGATCGCCGGTGGCCAGGCGCTGCGGATCGATCTTCGGGCCCTGTACCGCGGCCAGGTCGCGCGAGGTGCGCGGCAGTCGCAGGTCCAGCATCTCGCGATAGACATAGGCGACCAGGCCGCTGCAGTCGAAGCCCGAATCCGGGGTGTTGCCGCCATAGCGGTACGGCGTGCCGACCAGGCTGATGGCCCGCATCAGCACCGAGTTGGCGGCCTCGGGGTTGTCCGGCACGGTCTTCGGCCAGTTCGCCGTCGGCGGGGGCGGCGCCGGGCGGGTGGCCTTGCCGCCGCCACAGGCGGTCATCAACACGGGCAGGGCCAGCAGCAGGGCCGGGGCGAGAAACCGGCGCGGGCCGGACGAAACTGGCGTGATGTGCATGATCTCCGGATAATGCGCCACCTTGGATTGGCCGTCATGATGGCGGCGTCCCCGCCGGGCGACAACCCGCCCCAACCCGCCTGCCTCCGGCAGATCCAGACAGAGTTGCGCATGAAGATCGAAAAAGACCGCGTTGTCCGCTTCCACTACACCGTTTCCGAAGTCGGCCAGGAGCCGATCGAGTCGTCCAAGGACCGCGGCGAGCCGCTGGCGATCCTGATCGGCCACGGCAACATCATCCCGGGCCTGGAAAACGCCATGATGGACAAGGAAGCCGGCGCGACCTTCAACGTCGACGTCAAGGCGGCCGATGCCTACGGCGAGCGTCGTGAAGGCCTGTCCCAGCGCGTGCCGAAGAAGCACTTCGGCAACGCCAAGCTGGCCCCGGGCCAGCAGGTGGTGCTGCAGACCAACTTCGGCCCGCGTGCGGTGACCGTGCAGAAGGTCGGCATGAGCGTCGTCGACGTCGACCTGAACCACCCGATGGCCGGCAAGGACCTGCACTTCGACGTCGAGATCGTCGACGTGCGCGAAGCCGGCAAGGAAGAGATCGACCACGGCCACGTCCATGGCGACGGCGGTCACCAGCACTGATCGCAGCGCGATCGTGATGGATGCAGCGGCCCGCTTCGGCGGGCCGTTGCGTTTCTGGAACACGACGCGGCCATCCATGGCGTGTGGGCCGGCGGCATAATGGCGGACCTGCCTGACGGACGCCCCGTGAACGCCGCTTCTCCTTCCCTGCAGCCGGTCGCTTCCGGCGAACGCATCGCCGTGCTGGACGTGCTGCGCGGTGCCGCGCTGCTGGGCATCCTGCTGATGAACATCGAGGCCTTCAGCGGACCGCTGGACCTGGCCTTCACCGGCATCGACGTGCATTGGCGGGGCATCGACTACTGGGCCGATGCCTTTGTGTACGTGTTCGTGCAGGGCAAGTTCTTCACCCTGTTCTCGCTGCTGTTCGGCGCCGGCTTCGCGGTGATGGCGCAGCGCGCTGAGGCCGCCGGGCGCGACTTCACCCCGTTCTACCTGCGCCGCAGCGCTGGCTTGCTGCTGATCGGCCTGTGCCACGCGCTGCTGGTCTGGTCCGGCGACATCCTGGTGATGTACGCGTTGGTCTCGTTGCCGTTGCTGGCCTGCCGCGAGGCGCCGCGCAGCTGGCTGCCGTGGATGGGCGTGATCGTCTATCTGGGCGGCGTTGCGCTGATGCTGCTGGTGGGCGCGATGGTGTCGATGGCTTCGGTCGAAGAGGTGCGGGGCATGCTTGCCGACGCGCAGCAGAGCATCGACCTGCAGCGGCAGGTGTACGGGCAGGGCAGCTGGGCGCAGGCCACTGTGCAGCGCCTGAGCGAGTTCGGCACCTCGATGGGCGCGCTGCTGATCACCGGCCCGGAAGTGCTGGGCATGTTCCTGATCGGCAGCTGGTTCGCCGGCAGCGGCGCGTTGGCGACGCCGGAGCGCTTTCCGCGGCTGTACGCGGTGCTGCGTTGGGGGGCACTGCCGCTGGGCCTTGTGGTCACGCTGCTGGGTGTTGCCTGGAAGCCCTACCTGGCGCCGGGTGCCTACGGCCTGCCGGTGACGGCGGCGATGGCGCTGGTGACGATCGGTGGCCTGCCGATGTGCCTGGGTTACCTCGCGTGGATCGTGCATTGGCGTGCGCGGTTGGCCTGGCTGGCACCGGTCGGACGCATGGCGCTGACCCACTATCTTGGCCAGTCGCTGCTGTGTACCTGGACCTTCTACCACTATGGCCTGGGCAGGTTCGAGATGATGCCGCGCAGCGTGCAGCTGTTGTTCGCGCTGCTGCTGTTTGCCGCGCAGGTGGTCTTCTCGCACCTGTGGCTGCGCCATTTCCGCTTCGGCCCGATCGAGTGGATATGGCGTGCGATGACCTATCGGCAGTGGCCACCGATGCGGCGCAGGACGGAGCAGGGGTGAGCGATGGGCGCGCGCTGTGCTGATCGGCCGCGCGCCCGCGCATCCTCACGTCTGGCTTGCAGCGGGGCATGGCATGCTCGGCATCAGCATGAGCGCCGGCACCGGCCAGCTGATCGCCGATCTCGTCTGCGGCCGCACGCCAGCGATCGATCCTGCCCCTTACCGACCCGAGCGATTCCGATGAGCACTGCACCTTATGATTACGACCTGATCGTCCTTGGCGGCGGTTCCGCCGGCCTGGCCGGTGCCATCCGTGCAGCGCAGCATGGCAAGCGCGTGGCGATGCTGGAACCGGGCGAACTGGGCGGTACCTGTGTCAATGTTGGCTGCGTGCCGAAGAAGGCGATGTGGCTGGCGGCCGATCTGCACGAGCGCATCGGCCTGGCCAATGCGATGGGCTTCGATGTCGAGGCACGCCCGGCGCTGTCGTGGAAGGAGCTGGTGATCCATCGCCAGGCCTACATCACCAACATC
Source organism: Stenotrophomonas sp. DDT-1 (assembly GCF_001580555.1). Lineage (NCBI taxonomy): Bacteria > Pseudomonadati > Pseudomonadota > Gammaproteobacteria > Lysobacterales > Lysobacteraceae > Stenotrophomonas > Stenotrophomonas sp. DDT-1. The sequence goes on along the minus strand of NZ_LEKR01000024.1, from coordinate 16,248 downwards.
CACACCAGCTACCACAAGCGCCTGGATGAAACCGGCGTGGTGCGCATCCCTGCGCGCGGCCGTCTGCTCGATGCGCATACCGTGGCCTGCAGTGACGGCGTGCATTACAGCGCCGAGCACATCCTGATCGCCACCGGCGCGCATCCGCTGCGTCCGGATATTCCCGGCGCGGAACTGGGCCTGGTTTCCGATGACTTCTTCGATCTGCGCGCGGCACCGGCCGAGGTGGCGATCATTGGTGGCGGCTACATCGCGGTGGAACTGGCCGGGTTGCTGCAGGCACTGGGCAGCAAGGTGAGCCTGCTGGTGCGGGGCAAGCGGTTGCTGGAGCGCTTCGACTACGAGCTGACCGACCAGCTGGCCGAGAACCTGAAGCAGCAGGGCGTGCGGATCCACTTCGACTATCGCCTGCGCGAACTGCAGCGCGATGGCGAGCGCGTGCGTGCGTTCGGCCATGACGGCCCGATCGACAGCGTGTTCGATGCGGTGTTCTTTGCCACCGGCCGCCGCGGCAACAGCCGTGATCTGGGACTGGAAGCGCTCGGCATCGGCATCGGCGAGCACGAGCAGGTGCAGGTGGACGAATGGCAGACTACCTCTGTGCCGAGCGTGCACGCGGTCGGTGACATCGCCGGCAAGGTCGGCCTGACCCCGGTAGCGGTGGCGGCTTCGCGGCGGCTGATGGACCGGCTGTTCGGTGGACGTCCGCAATCGAAGATGGATTACGAGAACGTGGCCAGCGTGGTGTTCTCGCATCCGCCGCTGGGTGCAGTGGGCATGAGCGAAGAGGAAGCGCGCGCGCGTTTTGACCAGGTGAGCGTTTACCACAGCCGTTTCCGCCCGATGCTGCAGGCGCTGGCCAACGGCACCCAGCGCAGCCTGTTCAAGATGGTCTGCGCGGGCCCGGAGGAGCGCGTGGTGGGTATCCACCTGCTGGGCGAAGCGGCCGACGAGATCCTGCAGGGCTTCGCGGTGGCGGTGAAGATGGGCGCGACCAAGGCCCAGTTCGACGACACCGTGGCGATCCACCCGACCTCGGCCGAGGAAGTGGTGCTGATGCGCTGAGCCCGCAGTTGTAGAGCCGAGCCCACGCTCGGCTGCTTTTCGCCCAGGCTCGGCGAAGCCGAGCGCAGGCTCGGCTCTACAGGGCACCGAGGGCGCCCGTGCGACAATGGGCGCCCCCACGCCTTACCGGGCCGCTCTGCGCGGCCAGCTGTCGTCCTGATGTCCACGCCCGCTTCCCGCATCGCTACGGCTTCCCCCCGCATCGCGCTGGGGGGTATCGGCCTGGCTGCGATCGGCGCCATTGCTGCTTCCGGCAAGGCCATCATCGTCAAGCTCGGCCTGCGCCACGGCGTCGATGCCACCACGCTGCTCGCCCTGCGCATGCTGATGGCGCTGCCCTTGTTCGCGTTGATGGCCTTGTGGGCCGCGCGCCGGGCCACGCCGCTGTCCTGGGCCGACCGCGCCCGCGTGCTGTGGCTGGGCTTCACCGGCTATTACCTGTCCAGCCTGCTCGATTTCCAGGGCCTGCAGTACATCAGCGTGACGCTGGAACGGCTGATCCTGTACTTGAACCCGACCCTGGTGCTGCTGATCAACGTGCTGCTGGCGCGCCAGCGGCCGGGACGCTGGCAGATCGGCGCGCTGGTGCTGAGTTACCTCGGCGTGCTGCTGGCCTTCGGGCACGACCTGCAGCGCGAGGGCGGCCAGATCATCGTCGGCAGCCTGCTGGTGCTGGGCAGTGCGCTCAGCTACGCGCTGTACCTGTTCGGCAGCGGGCAGGTGGTCGCGCGCATCGGTGCAGTGCGGCTGACCGCCTATGCCAGCTGCGTGGCCAGCGTGCTGGTGCTGCTGCATTTCGCGGTGACCCATCCGCTGCCACTGCTGTGGCAGGCACCGGCGCCGGTACAGTGGCTGTCGCTGGTCAATGCCACTGTCTGCACGGTGCTGCCGGTGCTGGCGATCATGTTGGCGGTGCAGCGCGTGGGTTCGTCGCTGGCCGCACAGGTCGGTATGCTGGGCCCTGTTTCCACCATCGTGATGAGCCTATGGCTGCTCGACGAACCGATGGGGCCGGCGCAGATCGCCGGCACCGTGCTGGTGCTGATTGGCGTTCTGCTGGTGACCCGCCTGCGGCGCTGACGCCGGAGCAGGCGCGTGCGCGCATCCTGGCGGTGATCCGCGCGATCCCGGCGGGGCAGGTGATGGGCTACGGCCAGGTGGCGATGCGCGCGGGCCTGCCCGGGCGTGCGCGCCTGACCGCGCGCATCCTGGGCCAGAACGACGACCCGGACCTGCCCTGGCACCGCGTGCTGCGCTCGGATGGGCGCATCGCCATGGAAGAAGGGTCGGCGGGCTGGCGCGAGCAGTCGCAGCGGCTGCGTGCCGAGGGCGTGGTGGTTGAGAACGGCCGGGTGCGGATGCCCACGACCGATCCGGCGGTAGCGCTGGATGCTGCCGTTTGGGGCCCGCGCTGAGCATCGCTGGCGACTGAACAGGCCGGACCCGCGGGTCGCCAACAAGACACGATGCTGCGGCTATGATGGAGGCCGTTCCATGCCGGTGCTCCCATGTTCCCGCGACTGCCAACCGTCACCAAGGCCCTGCTGATCGCCAACGCGATCCTGTTCCTGCTGCAGCAGCCGTTCCTGCTCGGCATGCAGACCTTCGAGCCGTTCATGCTGCAACCGCTGCAGCAGGGCTTCGATGCGTTCTCGCCGGGTGGCAACTTCCAGCCGTGGCAGCTGCTGACTTACGGTTTCCTGCATGGCAGCTTCATGCATCTGTTCTTCAACATGCTGGCGGTCTTCATGTTCGGCGCGCCGCTGGAGCAGACCTGGGGCGAAAAGCGCTTCCTGCTGTATTACCTGGTGTGCGTGGCCGGTGCAGGCGTCTGCCAGCTGCTGGTGGGCACGCTGCTGGAAAACCCAGCCACGGTGCTGGGGGCCTCTGGCGGCGTGTTCGGCCTGCTGCTGGCTTACGGCATGCTGTTCCCCAACCAGCGGGTGATGCTGCTGTTCCCGCCGATCCCGATGAAGGCGCGGACCTTCGTGATCCTGTTTGGCGTGGGCGAACTGGTGCTGGGCATGACCGGCTTGCAGCCAGGCGTGGCCCACTTCGCGCACCTCGGCGGCATGCTGTTCGGCTGGTTGCTGATCCGCTACTGGCGCGGGCAGCCGCCGTTCAACAAGCGCCGCCCACCCGGCCCGCCGAATCGCCCGAACCATCTGCGCAGCGTCAAATGATCCGAAGGATCATTTGACGCTGCAGGTGCCAACCTTGGTTGGCACGCCCTCACAGATCCTGCAACACCACCTGCGCTGCATTGTGACCTGGCGCGCCGGTCACGCCGCCCCCGGGATGTGTTCCCGACCCGCACAGATACAGGCCGGGCAGGGCACCACGATAGCCAGCCTGGCCAACCATCGGCCGTGCCGAGAACAACTGGTTGGCACTGAGCGCTCCGTGGAAGATGTCGCCGCCGATCAGGCCGAAGGTGCGCTCCAGATCCAGCGGTGACAGCACCTGGCGGCCCAGTACGCTGCCAGCGAAACCCGGCGCATACCGTTCAACGGTGGCGATCATCAGATCGGCCACCGTTTCACGATGATCATCCCAGTGACGCCCACCGGGCAGCACGGGCGCCACGTGCTGGCAGAACAGGCTGGCGACGTGCTTCCCCGGCGGCGCCAGCGAATCGTCCAGCGTGCTGGGAATGAGCATTTCCACGATTGGTTCGCGTGACCAGCCATTGCGACGCGCATCCAGCCAGGCACGGTCCATGTAATCCAGGCTTGGGGCCATGATGATGCCGGCGCTGAGGTGATCGCCGGGACCGGGCAGAGCGCGGAAGTCCGGCAGCTGCGACAGCGCGACATTCATCCGGAACGTGCCGGAACCGCAGCGCCAGTTCGCCATGCGTTCGCGCGTTGCGTCCGGTACCTGCTCCGGTGCCAGCATCTGCTCGTACAGCAGCTTTGGATTGACGTTGGCGATCATCGCGCGTGCGCGCAGGATTTCGCCGTTGGCCAGCGCCACGCCCACGACACGACCCTGCTCGATCAGCAGGCGTTGCACACCGGCATCCACGCGCAGCTCAGCCCCGGCCTCCCGCGCGGCAGTGGCGATGGCCTGGCTGATCGCGCCCATGCCACCGATCGCATGGCCCCACGCACCTTTCATGCCATTGCACTGGCCGAACACGTGGTGCAGCAGTACGTAGGCACTGCCCGGTGTATAGGGGCTTGCGTAGTTGCCGACGATGCCATCGAAGCCGAACAGCGCCTTGATCGGCTCGCTTTCGAACCAGCGGTCCAGGTACTCGGCCGCCGACAGCGTGAAAAGGTCCAGCAGCTCCTGCCGCAGCGAGGCATCCAGCGTGGCCAGTTCACGACCGAGACGGCCCATCTGCCACAGGGCGGGCAGCGCACGCCAACCGCCTGCTGCACCCAGGTCCGGCGGCGCGCGTAGGGCCCAGGCGCGCAGCACGTCGGCGAAGATCTCCAGGCGCGCTTCGTATTCGGGTAGCCGCTGTGCATCCCGCTCGGAAAACTTCGCGACCTCGGCCTGGGTGCGGCCCGGTGCGGACAGCAGGTAGCGGCCGTCCGGCAATGGCAGGAAGTTGTTGGCCGGGCGATTGATGATGCGCAGCCCATGCGCATGCAGCTGCAGATCGTCGATTACCTTTGGTTGCAGCAGCGACACCGTGTAGGACGCCACCGAGTTGCGGAACCCGGGGTGGAATTCCTCGGTGACCGCCGCGCCGCCGAGAACGCCACGACGTTCCAGCACCAGCACCTTCTTGCCAGCACGTGCGAGATAGGCCGCGCAGACCAGGCCGTTGTGGCCGCCACCGATGATGATCGCATCCCAGGACATCAGCACCTCGGAAAAAGGGGACGGAGGGGATTAAGTCGCAATCCGCATGGGGTCACAGGCAATGGGGAATAACGACTTAATCCCCTCCGTCCCCTTTTTTGATTGCCGCTTCGATGGTGGCGATGTCGATCTTCTTCATCGGCATCATCGCGTTGAAGGCGCGCTTGGCCAGTGCCTTGTCCTGGCTGGTCACCGCTTCGATCAGCATGCGTGGGCTGATCTGCCAGGAAACGCCCCATCGGTCCTTGCACCAACCGCACTGGCTCTCCTGTCCGCCGTTGCTGACGATGGCGTCCCACAAGCGGTCAGTCTCGGCCTGGTCCTCGGTCTGGATCTGGAAGGAGAAGGCTTCGCTGTGCTTGAACGCGGTGCCGCCGTTGAGGCCGACGCAGGGGATGCCGCAGACCGTGAATTCGACCGTCAGTACGTTGCCTTCCTTGCCGTCCGGGTAGTCGCCCGGGGCGTGGTGGACAGCGCTCACCGCGCTGTCGGGAAAGGTGTTGGCATAGAAGGTGGCGGCCTCGAGCGCGCCGTTGTCGTACCAGATACAGATCGTGTTCTTGTGTGCCATGTCCGGCTCCACGATGGACGAAGGCGCAGCGATAGCACGCCCGGTGTTAATCCGGGATCGTGCTGCACCCGCAAAAAAAGAGCGCCCGAAGGCGCCCTTTGTACTCCCAGTGCGGCAGCCGGCTCAGCGCCAGACCTTGATCTGGTCGGCTTCGCTGCGCTGCATCGGCTGCCCGGCCTTGCAGCTGAAGGTGGCACCGAACGCCGGCAGGTTCGCCAGCGTGCCGTTGCTGCGCCACAGGCCCGGTGCGCGGATGTCGGCGGTCAGGCGGCGCGCGGCCTCGTTCGGCGACAGCTGCTGTGCCCACAGCGACGACCAGGCGCGGAAGAAGCCCTGCTGCTGTGCCTGCTTGGCCTTGGGCTCCTGCGCGGCATACGCCGCCCACGCCAGTTCCAGGCCGGCGATGTCGGCCAGGTTCTCTTCCTGGGTCAGCGTGCCGTTGACCTTGGCACCCTTCACGCCCGGGAAGTCGTAGGCGCTGTACTGCGCGGCCACGCGATTGCCGAGCAGGGTCCAGGCGGTCTTGTCGGCCGGGGTCCACCAGCTGCGCAACTCACCCTTGGCATCGACCAGCGCGCCCTTGGCATCGATCGCACGGGTCAGCTCATGGCCGACCAGGCCCCCGAAGCTGCCGAACTTGTCGGCGGTGTCGGCCTTGGCGTTGAACACCGGGCTCTGCAGGATCGCGGCGGTGACGATCAGGCGGTTCTGCGCCAGGTCGTAGGCCAGCGACGGCTGCTGCGGCAGCACGTCCCAGCGACGGTCGGCATTGCCCTTGCCGATGCGCTTCATTTCCTCGCGGTGGCGCCAGGTCGAAGCAATCAGCATGTTGCCACCAAACGAGCCGCGCCCCATCGGCTGCACGCTGTAGTCCAGGTCGCGCAGCGGGGTGCCGATCTCGATCTTCAGCGCAGCCAGCTTGGCTTGCGCTTCAGCCTTGGCTTCGGCGCTCATCCAGCTGTTGTTCTTGACCGCTTCGATCTGTACTTCGCGCAGCTTGTCGACGATCCACGCCGCCTGGCGACGATCTTCGGCGGACAGGTAGCGCGCGGCATATTCGCGGCCCACCATCGGGCCGGCGGCTACGTTGATCGCATCGAGCACGCTTTCCCAGCGCTGCGGTGGCAGGGTTTCGCCGCGCAGCACGCGGCCACGGAATTCGAACTCGGCGTCGCGGTAGGCCTTGGACAGGTACGGCGCCATCGAATCGCCCACGCGCCAGCGCAGGTAGGCTTTCCACTGGTCCGGCTTGAGCTTGGTGACCATGCCGTCGAGCTGCTTGAACAGGCCCGGATCGGCCAGCGAGACCAGATCGTCATCCACGCCCTGTGCCTTCAGGAACGCGTCCAGCTGCAGGTTGCGGTAGCGGCTGTTGAGCTCCTTGGTGGAGATCGGCGCGTAGTTGTTGAACGGGTTGTTGATGCCGGCCAGCGACTGCGCGTTGCGCGCTAGCTCGGTCTCCAGCGCGATCACCGCCTGCGATTCGGCATCCAGCTTGGCCGCCGGGGTGCCGGTCAGCGCCAGGATCTGCTTGACGTAGTTGCGGTAGCGACCCATCAGCGCCACGGTATCGGCGTCGGTGCGGGTATAGAACGCGGGATCCGGCAGGCCCATGCCGCCCTGCATGAAGTAACCGATGTGGCGGTCCAGTGCCTTCAGGTCGACGTCAGGGCCGAAGTTGAAGGCGACCGGGATGCCCACCTGGTGCAGCGCGGCGATCGAGGCCGGCACATCCTTGGCCTTCTTGATGGCGTTGATGCGGGTCAGCAGCGGGGCGATTGGATTGGAACCGTCCGCTTCCACGGCGGCTTCGTCAAGGCCGCTGGCCCAGAAGTCACCCAGCAGCTTCTGCACGTTGCCCTGCGGCGACTTCATCGCGGCGTCGAGCAGGTCGCGCTGCTGCTGGCGGCTGCGGTCGACCAGCTGGCCCAGTGCGGTCGTGGCGCCGGTCTGCGGCACCGGGTTGGCCTTCAGCCAGCCTGCATTGGTGGCGTCGTAGAAGTCGCTGCACTGGGCGCTGACGGCCGGGGCGCGTGAGGCCTTCTTCTTGGCGGCGGCAAACGCATCGTGGGTCGGGAGCAGAGTCGCCAGGCTGATGCCCAGGGCGATGGCAAGCGGACGGAAGTTGGGCATGTGGAACGAATCCGTGATGGATTGAGGGCGCGCGCACTATAGCAAGCCGGGCATGGGCGCGGCATGCACGCATCACGGTGGCTCCGCCGAGCCGTGCGCCGACCAAGGTCGGCATCTACCAACGGCGTGGGTCATGCGCGGATGACGGGCGCTGTGAAAAACAAGGGCCCGGGAATTCCCGGGCCCTTGCAGGTATGCCGCAACGTCAGCCGTTGCTTACCAGATCACCACCTGCTGCTCGCCGGTGCGGGCCATCGGCGAACCGCCCTTGCACTGGAACGCGGCGGCGAAGGTCGGCAGGTTCGACGGCGCACCCATGGCGCGGAACTGCGCCGGGGCGTGCGGATCGGTGGCCAGGCGGACCTTGGCGTTTTCCGGGGTGTACTTGGTGCGCCACACGGTGGCCCAGTTGAAGAAGAAGCGCTGGTCGCGGGTGAAGCCATCGACCTTCGCATCTTCCTTGCCGGCGGAGGCCTTCTGCAGCGCGTCGTAGGCGGTGGCCAGGCCACCCAGGTCGGCGATGTTCTCGCCCAGGGTCAGGTGGCCGTTCACCGCCTGGCCGTCGACCTTGTACTGGTCGAACTGCTTGACCAGCTTGCCGGTGAGGCCTTCGAAGTTCTTCTTGTCGGCCGGGGTCCACCAGTCTTCCATGTTGCCGGTCGGCCCGAAGCGTGCACCCTGGTCGTCGTAACCGTGGGTCATTTCATGGCCGATCACCGCACCGATGCCGCCGTAGTTCAGCGCGTCGTCGGCCTTCGGATCGAAGAACGGCGGCTGCAGGATGGCGGCCGGGAACACGATCTCGTTCTGCAGCGGGTTGTAGTAGGCGTTGACGGTCTGCGGGGTCATGCCCCACTCGGTCTTGTCCACCGGCTTGCCGATCTTGGACAGGTTGAACTTGTAGTTGAACTCGTTGGCCGCGCGCACGTTGCCGAGGAAGCTGTCGCGCTGGGTCTGCAGGCCCGACCAGTCGCGCCACTTGTCCGGGTAACCGATCTTCGGGGTGAAGGTCTCCCACTTGGCGATGGCCTTGGCCTTGGTTTCCTCGCTCATCCAGCTCAGGCCCTGGATGCGGTCCTTCAGCGCGGCGGCCAGGTTCTTCACCAGTTCTTCCATCTTCGCCTTGGCTTCCGGCGAGAAGGCGACCTTCACGTACAGCTGGCCGAAGGCTTCACCTGCATCATTCTCGATGGTGCCCAGCACGCGCTTCCAGCGCGGCTTCTGTTCCTTCTGGCCGTTGAGGGTCTTGCCGTAGAACTCGTAGTTCTCCTGCACGAAGGCGTCAGCCAGGTACGGCGAGGCGCTGTCCACGGTGTGGAAGCGCAGGTAGGCGCGCCACACCGACGGGTCGGTATCGCCCAGCGCCTTGCTCACTTCCTCATGGAAAGCCGGCATGGCCAGCGAGAACTTCTCCGGTGCGGCCACGCCCTGCGACTTGAAGAACTCGGTCCAGCTGAAGTTCGGGGTCAGCTTGTCGGCGTCGGCCAGGGTGACCGGGTTGTAGTACAGCTCGACGTTGCGCGACAGCTCGACGCGCGACTTGGAAGCCTTGGCCAGGCGGGTTTCGAACTTGATCACGTCCTCGGCCTGCTTGGCCGCGTCGGCCGCGGCGACGCCGGACAGCTCCAGCACCTTGGCGACGTGCGCCTGGTAGGCCTTCAGCTTGTCGGCGTTCTTGGCATCGGTGTAATAGGTGGTATCCGGCAGGCCCAGGCCGCCCTGGCTGGCGTAGGCCATGTTCATGGCCGAGTTCTTGAAGTCGGCTTCGGCACCGAAGCCGAACAGGACGTTGTCACCCTTGGCGGCGCTGGTGCGCAGGTAGTTGGCGATCGCTGCCTTGTCCTGCAGGCCGTCGATCGCCGCCAGGTCGGCCTTCAGCGGCTCGATGCCCTGCGCGTTGATCTTCGCTTCGTCCATGCCGGTCGCCCACAGGTCGCCGACGATCTTCTCGATGTGGTTCGGGTTCTTGACCTGCGCGACCTGTTCGGCCAGCTGGTGCTGCACGGCCACCGAGCGCTCGTCGAGGATGGTGAACGCGCCCCAGCTGGTGCGGTCGCCCGGGATTTCATTGGCGGCCAGCCACTTGCTGTTGACGTAGTCGCCAAAGGCGGTGCAGGCGTCCTTGGTGGTGTCCAGGTCGCTCGGCTGGAAGGCGTTGTAGGCCGGCAGCTTGCTCTCGTCCAGCTTATAGGTGGTGGCTTCGGCGGTGGCCGGGGCGGAGGCGGCGGCGTCCTTGGCCGGGGTTTCAGTCTTGCCGCAGCCGACCAGCGCGGCCGAAACGGCCAGGGTCAGCAGCACGATCTTGGGAGTACGGGTCACTTGAATGGCCTCCGGGCCGAGTGAGTCAGGGAGTGGCCGCAGGTGCGACCGTGGGCCGAACGATACGCCGCCGGCCAGACCTGCAAGGGTGTCGAAGGTCATGGTCGGGCGCAAGGGCTTTTGCCGGGCCCGGAAAAGGCAGACCCGGCAAAAGCCGGGTCTGTCGGGTGTTGCGGTTCTGGATGGATCAGAACTTGTAGGTGGCGCCCATGTACATGTAACGGCCGATGTTGTCGTACATCGCCGAACCGACGTCAGAGCCGAAGTAGTTCACCGGCGGATCCTTGTCGAAGGCATTGTCGATGCCCATGTAGACGTCGATCTTGTCACCCGGGAAGCGGTAGCCGAACTGGAAGTTGTGGTACGTGTACGAGCCGTTGCGGATCGGGCTGGTCTGTCCCGGGTTGGCCTGGTAGCTCTTCGGCTGCACACGCAGGTTCGGGCCGACGTAGGTCATGTCCCACGACGCGCGCCACTGGCCCAGCGAGTACTTGGTCTGCAACTGGCCACGCCAGCGCGGATCGGTCACCCAGGTGACGTTCTCGTCGTACTCGTTCGGGAAGGCCTGGAAGGCCCACTCGCGCGACTGCAGCAGACGGGTGCCCACCAGGCGGATGACGGTGTCACCCTCGGCCAGCTTGAAGCGGTAGTCCATTTCCAGATCGACGCCGACGCGACGCGAGCGGGCGAGGTTTTCGTTCAGCGCAACCCAGCGGCTGATCGAGTATTCCGGGAAGGTGCGGCCGCCAGCATCGGTCTTGCCGCCCACCGGTGCGCGTTCGATGAAGCCGCAGAAGCTGTTGTTGATCCCCCCCGGCGAATCCACGCAACGGGTTGCATTGGTCTGCGCGGTCACCGCACCAATGGCGTCCTTCAGACTGATCCACCAGTAGTCGACGGACATGCCGAAGCCCTGCAGGAAATCAGGCTGCCAGACCAGGCCATAGGTGAAGCTGCGTGCGCGTTCCGGCTTCAGGTCCGGATTGCCGCCGCTGACGCCCGGGCGGGTGGCAGTGTAGGTGTCGACCCAGCCGACCGGCACGCCCAGCGCCGAGCAGTTGGCCTGGCGCAGTGCCGGGTCCGCCGCGGTGTTCGGGCGGTTCGGGTTGGTGGCCAGGTAGTTGCAGGGGTCGTTGACCGTGGCGAAGTTTTCGCTCTGCGGGTTGTACAGCTCACCGATGCTCGGTGCGCGCACCGCTTGCGACAGGGTGCCGCGGGCACGCAGCGACGGGATGATGGTCCAGTCCAGGCCCACCTTCCAGGTGGTGGTCTTGCCGATGCTGCTGTAGTCCGACCAGCGGCCTGCGGCGTCCAGGGTCAGGTTGTAGATGCCCGGGATGTCAGCCAGTAGCGGCACTGTGGTTTCAACGAAGGCCTCGCGCACGTCGTACTTGCCCATGCGGTTGGGAATGGCGTTGAGGAAGGTGAGGCCCTGCGCGGCCAGCGGATCGGTGATCTCGCGGCTCTTTTCGCGGCGGTATTCCACACCACCGGCCACGCCGACATCACCGGCCGGCAGGCTGAAGAGCGAGCCGTTGGCCAGCGACGCGCTGAACACCGACTGCTGCAGGCGCGAGTAGTTGAACGAATTGACGTTCATCCAGTCACGTGCGGCTTGGGTCACCGCGCCGTTGCCGAACACCGAGAACGGCACGCAGCCTTCGCGGGCGAACTGCGAGTACACGCGGTTGCCGTTGTTGGGGTTGGTCGCGTTCGGGTTCAGCGTGGTGCGGCAGACGATCTGGCCAGTGGCCGGGTTGACCACGGTATCCAGGCCAGCCTGCCAACGCTCGTTGATACGGTTGTTGAGGTTCCAGCGCTTGACTTCGCTCTGGCCCCAGTTGCCGTAAACGTCGTAGGTCCAGTTCTCGGTCAGGTTGCCTTCCATGCCCAGCACAAAGCGCTGGGTGTTGCGCTCCACGTGCTCACCACGCTGGCCGGCGTCGACGTTGAAGCGGCTCAGGGTTAGCTGGCTCAGGCCGGCGCTGGTCATCAGTGCACGCAATTGCGGCGACACGTAAGCGTTATCGCGCTGGATGCGCAAGGTCTGGTCGAACGACGGCTGTGCCAGGAAGTCCGACTCGGTTTCGGTGTACTTGCCTTCGAAGTACAGGCGATGGTTGTCGGTCAGGTCGAAGTTGACGACCGTGTTGATACTCTTGCGGTCGAACTTCGGCTGCAGGTCGGCAACCGAGTTCAGGTCGGCGAAATCACAGTTCACGCAACTGGTTGCGCTGACCACGGTGCCGTCGTAGCGCTGCTTGCGGAAGGTGCCATCCGGGTTGAACTGGTAGCGGTTGCCCCAGGTAGCCGGATTGTTCGGGTTGAAGGTGCCGATGTTGAAGGTACCGCCGAAGGAGATCGAGTGATTGCCGCCCGGGCCTGCCAGCACGGTTTCCGGGTTGCTTTCGCTGGACGGCTTGCTGCTGTCGTAGTTCGGGTTGCGCACCGACACCAGGAACTCGTTGCCGATGGCGCGGTCGGTGCGGACGAAGCGGTCCTGCTTGCTGTACTCAAGGGCGACGGCGGCGTTGCCGCGGCCACCAGCGAAGTCGGTGCCGGCCGAGGCGCTGATGAAGGAGCGGTTGAAGCCGCCTTCGCTGGCCATGCCGGTCTGACCGCGCACTTCGGCGCCGTCGAAGGACTTCTTCATGATGAAGTTGACCACGCCAGCCACGGCGTCGGCGCCGTACACGGCCGAGGCACCACCGGTGATCACTTCCACGCGCTCGATCCATTCCACCGGGATGGTGTTGACGTCCACGGCCGAGGAGCCCGAGGTCGCGCCGACGTGGCGGCGGCCATTGACCAGCACCAGAGTGCGCGAGGTGCCCATGCCACGCAGGTCCATCAGACCCACGCCGGCGGTGCCGATGAAGCGGGTCGAGTTGCCCAGCGTGTAGGTCGGTGTCAGCGCTGGCAGGCGCGTCATCAGATCGCCGATGTTGTTCGCACCGGTGGCACGAATCTCCTCGGCGGTGATGGCCGTGACCGGCGAGGGGGTCACAAAGCCCGTACGCGCAATGCGCGAGCCGGTCACACTGACGCGATCGAGGTCGATCGGATTGGAGGAGGCTTCCTGCGCGAAGGCAGGTGCTGCGGCCACGGCGAGCAGACCGACGAGCAGGGCGCTGCTGAGCGGGTGACGGCCAAGTGGGCGGTTGTACGTCATCGTTATGGGTCCCCTAATGAATTGAAGCGTGCTGTTCCGTCCGTTCGTTACACCTAAGTTCATATAACGGGCGTCGTTCATGGAACCTAACACGGCCTTAACGAGAAATGCATACAAATGTCACAAAATGGTACTGGGTGCACTTCGAAGTTGGCTGAAAGTGCAACAAATACAATCGTTTAATATCAATTGTGATCTGCCGGCCACAACTTGATGACGCGAAGCTGAACGTGGTGGGATGGGCCACTTTGCGCAAATAGGCGTTTCATCATCCGTCCAGGAGCGGTGTTCATCAGAGGGGCGGAGGAAGCTGCCGTAGTTGGCCTGCAGCGTGGCGATCCCCCCGCTTGGCGACCAGGTCGTCGATGTGTCGGAACGTGCCTTTGCGTAGCTTTCGTAATTCCAAATCGACGTCGGGTTGCCCAGCAGGTCCTGGAAGTCCTCACCCGGCTGCACCTGCACTTCATGCTTCAGCATGTTGGTGTAGTTGTCCGAGAACTGCAGCGAACCGAAGCGGCCGATGTCTTGCAAGTACGTGAAGCCGACGGCAAGGGCCTGCAGGTTCTGGCAGGCTCATCTTCGGGGGGGCACAGCGAGCTCAGGTTGCTGGCCGAATCGCGTACGACCCAGTCGGCCACGTCCTGATGGGTGGCCGAGGAGCTCTTCGGCAAGTCGTTGCGGCAGTAGTACTCGGCCAGCAGCAGCGGGTCTATGCTGGCTGCATCAACTCCGTTCTCGATCTTGCAGTTGTAGCAGTCGGCCGAGATCGACAGGTTTCTACAACCGGGGTATGGGCCGATTCGGCCAAGTTGCACTCGGTTTCTACGGCTACATGCCGAAGAATAGTGGTCAGGCGGCAAACGCGCTTGTGCCGTTCGTGGAGGGCGTGGATGCGTTCGATGAGCCCAAGTGCCAGCTCCGCTGGGGCCGGGAATGGGCAGGCCCTGTTCCACCAGGGCCTGTTCTTCCATCCGCTCAGGCCGGACACGAAAAAGCCCCGCCATGGCGGGGCTTTTCCGTTGCTGCGGTTGCGGGATTACTTCACGCCGAACGCGTACTTGGCCTGCACGTAGATCGCGCGCCCGTAGGCGTTGTACAGGTAGTTGTTGTACGGCTGGCCGCTGGTGCCGGCGAAGCTGTAGCGCTGGTTGTCCGGCATCTTGTTGAACACGTTGTTGACCATCAGCGACAGGGTCAGGTTTTCCATCGCGCGGTAGTTCACGCTCAGGTTGTAGGTGGTGTAGGAACCCCACTTGCCTGCCTTGTAGCCGGAGCTGTGGACGTAGTCATAGCCGTTGCCCACGTAAGCCATGTAGTTCGGCGTCTTGCCGATGTAGTTGGCATACAGGGTGGTGGTCCAGTTGTCCTTGGCCCAGCCGATCGAGCCGTCCGCGCGTACCTTGGCGTACGAGTCATACACCCACATCGCATACGGGTCGTGCAGCAGGTCCAGGAACTCGTCACCCGGCTGCGGCTGCAGCTTGCGCTTGAGCATGTCGGTGTAGTTGGCCGAGAACTGCAGCGAACCGAAGCGACCGATGTCCTGCACGTACTTGAAGCTGGCGGTCAGTGCTTCCAGGTTCTGGCGGGCGACGTTCATCTTCGGCGTGTAGATCTCGTCGAGCACGCCCGATGCATCACGGGTGATCCAGTCATCGACGTTCTGGCAGCTGGCCGAGGTGTTGTTGGACTGGCCGTTGCGGCAGTAGTACTCGGCCAGCAGCAGCTGGTCGGAGCTGAGCGTATCGACCTCGTTCTTGATCTTCCAGTTGTAGTAGTCGACCGACAGCGACAGGTTGTTGATCGGTGCCCACACGACGCCTGCATTCCAGACGTCGGCGGTGATCGGCTCCAGGTCGGGGTTGCCCGAGCGGGTGCCGAACACCGAGACGCTGTCGTACGGGCAGCCGGTGGTGTTGGCCGGGTCGTAGCCCAGCTGGCCGCAGCGGTAGTAGTCGGTGGAACCGTTGGCGTAGTAACCGCTGCGGCCCTGGAAGGCATCGGACAGGGTCGGTGCGCGGAACGCCGTACCGTACTTGCCGCGGAACAACAGGCTTTCGATCGGGCGGAACTCGATGCCGACGCTGTAGGTGGCCTTGTCCACGGTGTTGCTGCCGATCTTGAAGGCGTCATAGCGGCCGGAGCCGGTGACGGTCAGCGTTTCCAGCAGCGGCATGCGCAGTTCGGTGGTCACCGCATAGTTGCTGCGATGGCCGGCACCGGATACGGCGGTGGTCCCCCACACGCTGCCATCCATCAGGCCCGGGTCGGGCGTGTAATCCCAGCCTTCACTGCCGCCTTCCAGAACCACGGCGAAGCCAGCATCGCCACCCGGCAGCTTGAACAGCGAGCCATTGGTGACCTGGGCGCGGGCCAGGTTCTGCCAGGTGCGGCTTTCGCTGTAGCTGTAGCCGGTGAAGCTCTGGAAGTCACCAGCGGGCAGCGGTGCGTAGAACGCTTCCCAGTTCGGGCTGTAGATGTTGTAGCCGGTGCTGGTGGTACCCAGCACCGGGCCCAGCACACGCTGCTCGAAGTAGTCGTTGATCGGGTCGTTCCAGCGCACGAAATTGCGCTCGGTCAGCTTGTACTCGCCACGGGTGAAGCTGAGGCTGTAGTCCCAGTTGCCTGCGGTGCCGCGGCCGCCGAGGGTGACCTGGTAGGCCTTGTTGCGGTCGGTGTTCATGATGTCGCGGTAACCGCCGCCGCCGATGTCCTCCGGCGCGAACACGCGCTGCAGGTTCATGTACTGGCCGCTGGCCTGGTCGTAGAAGCGGCCCCAGCCCGAGGAGGTGCCCCACCAGGTGTAGCCGGAACCGGTGGCGTACTTGACCTCCTCCAGGCTGTACAGCGCGTCGCCGAACAGCTGGAAATTGTCATTCACGTCGAAGGTGGCCGAGCTGTAGATCTGCCCGCTTTCCTTGCCGTTCTTGATGGTCTTGTACCCGGTGCCGTAGACAGAGCCGCAGGCCTGGCCGGTCGGACGGGTACCGAGCACGGTGGTGCCGTCGAACTGGCCCGCCACGTTGGCGCACCGGTTCGGGTCCATCATCGCGTAGCGGTTGTTGGCGGCCGGCAGCAGCACCAGGAAATCGTTGGAGACGTACTGCGGGCTGTAACCGTCGGGGTTGTTGACCTTGGTCAGGTCGCGCTGGTAACCCCAGATCGGGCTGGT
>NZ_LEKR01000023.1:0-64187 GCF_001580555.1 Stenotrophomonas sp. DDT-1 | reverse complement strand
GTGGTCGGCAGCGTCGCGGTCAGCGGCTGCTGGTACAACGGCGACTGCGCGGTCACCGGCTGGCCATCGGTGCTGTAGCGCACTTCATAACCCAGCGGGTTGGCCAGCGATAGGGTCACGGAGTTTTTCGCGCGATCATCGGTGTAGTCCACGCCCACTTCGAACGGGGTCTGCGCGTAGGCCAGGCCCCAGGCACGGTAGCGCTGCAGCTGCGCGGGCAGGCGCGCGAGGAAATCGCGGAAGTCGCGATGTTCCGGCGTACTCCAGCCGGTCTCGGCCACGGCGGCCAGGCGCGGGAACAGGTTGTGCTGCAGGCGCGCGTAGGTGCGCGTGTGCTCGGTAAACATGTTGGCCTGCAGGCCGAGAATGTGCTGGCGCTTGTCGACCGCCAGCTCGGCCGGCACCGGCTCGAAGTTGTAGAGCTTGCCCAGGTTGACCTGGGCCGGGCGACCGGGTGGTTCATTCGGCGAGGCGGTCTGCAGGTAATCCAGGTACAGGTACCCCACCGGCGACATGACCACGTCGTGGCCGGCACTGGCTGCAGCCAGGCCACCTTCGGTGCCCTGCCACGACATCACCGTGGCCTGCGGTGGTAGGCCGCCTTCGAGGATTTCGTCCCAGCCGATCAGGCGCCGGTCGTGCTGCTCCAGGAAGGTCTCCAGGCGCTTGATGATGTGGCTCTGCATGGCCATTTCATCCTTGATGCCCAGCGCACGCATGCGCTGCTGCACCTGTTTCGAGGCTTCCCACTGGTCCTTGACCGCTTCGTCGCCGCCGACGTGCACGTACTTCGCAGGGAACAGCGCGATCACTTCTTCCAGTACGTTCTCGAGGAAGGTGACGGTGCTGTCTTCCACGTTGAACAGGTTCGGGAACACGCCCCATTCGCTGATCGGCTTCAGCGGGGTGTTGATCGAACCCAGTTCCGGGTACGCGGCGATCGCCGCGGTGGCATGGCCGGGCACGTCGATTTCCGGAATCACCTGGATATGCAGCCTGGCGGCATAGGCGATCACTTCGCGGATCTGCTCCTGCGTGTAGAAGCCGCAGTACGGATGCTCCTTGCCACTGGCCGGATCGATGCCACCGTCGCCGGCCGGCAGGCGGCAGCTGCCCACCTCGGTCAGCTTCGGGTAGCGCTTGATCTCCATGCGCCAGCCCTGGTCATCGGTGAGGTGCCAATGGAAGGTATTGAGCTTGTGCGCGGCCATCGCGTCGAGCACATGCTTGATCTCGTCCAGGCTCTGGAAATGCCGCGCCGAGTCGAGCATGAAACCGCGCCAGCCGAAGCGCGGCGCGTCCTGGATCTGCACCGCCGGCAGCACGCCGTTGCTGCCACCCGTGGCGAGCTGGGCAAGCGTGGTTGCGCCGTAGAACAGGCCGGTTTCGTTGCCGGCCTGCACCAGCACGCCCTGCGCGGTGCTTTCCAGCGTGTAGCTCTCACCACTGTCGCGGAAGGTCGGGATGATCTGGAAGCGGATGCTGCCCGACGTGCCTGCCGCCTTGCCCTGTGCCGGCGTAAGGCGCGGACCGCCGCTGCGCGCCAGCAGGTCGGCGAACTGGGTGGCGACCCGTTGCGCGGCTTCGCCTTCGGCCTGCAGCGCGGTATCGGCGCGTACGGTGATGCCGCTACCCTGGCCGTGCTGCACGGTAGCGGGCGCGGGAATCAGCATCAGGCTGCCGGCGCGCAGCTGCGGGCCCGGTGCTTCAGCGGCCGGCGTGGGATCGGCGGCGAGCGCGGGTAGCGCCGGCAGCAGGGCGAGCAGGCTGCCCAGCAGTACTGCGCTGCGCATCTGGGCGCGGGAAGGCTTGACCATCGGAACGACTCCTTGGAACGGTGCGATGAACGCTATACATGAAAAACGCCGGGCCCGGAATGACCCAGGCCCGGCGTGCGTGCACGACTCGGCGATGTTGCTGCCGCTGGATCAGTACTTGAAGCGGAAGTTGAGGTAGTACTGGCGGCCGTTGCTGTAGAACGAGGTCGGGATGGCCGCGGTCTGGTAGTACTTGTAGGTCGGGTTGTTGAGGTTCAGGCCATCCAGGCTGATGCTCAGCCAATCGGTGGCCTTGTAGCTCAGCGATGCCGACAGCGTGCCGAAATCATCCTGGTAGTACGGGTTGGTGCCCGACAGGCTGATCAGGAACGAGGAACGGCGGGTGTAGCTGACCCGGGCGCCAAAGCGCTCGTTCTCGAAGTAGGCACCCACGTTGTAGGTGTTCTTCGAAGTACCCAGCAGGTTGTGCGAACCATCCGACCAGGTGTGCGAGGTGGTGCCGTTGGCGTAGGTGTAGTTGGCATTGATGCCGAAGTACTCGCCGATCGGCTGCTCGTAGGCCACTTCCACGCCGGTGACCTTGCCGTCGGCATTGATCGGGGTGGAGATCTGGTAGGTCTCGAGCTGGTTGGTCAGTTCGCTGTAGAGCTGGCGCGAGACCACGTCGAAGGCGATGTAGTCCTTCAGCTTCATGTGGTACGCGCCCACCGACAGCAATCCGCGCGGCATGAAGTACCACTCCAGGTTGGCATCCAGGTTGGTCGACAGGGTCGGCTTGAGGTTCGGATTGCCGCCGCCGCCGGTGCGGTTCAGGTCAGAGCCGTACGAGGACGCGCCCAGTGCCGAGTAGTCCGGCAGGGTCTGGGTCTGCGAGGCAGCGACACGCAGCACCAGCGAGTCGTCCAGGTCGAACTTGATGTTGGCGCTGGGCAGGACACGGTTGCGCTTGTTCTGGAAGGCCAGGCGCTCCCACATGCCGAACAGGCTGCTGACATCGGCGTCGGCGGCCTTGCTGACGGCGTTGTAGGTGTCGATGTCCTGCTTGATGTTGACGTAGCGCAGGCCGACGTTGCCGCTCCACCAGTCGCCGCGGAAATTGGCCTGCACGTAGCCGGCGAAGTTCTTTTCCTTCACCTTCCACTCGGCGCCATAGTTGTGGCGACCGGTCGGGCCATCGTTGCCGGCCAGCCAGGTGGAGTTGTTGGTCACCGCATCCTTCAGCGCGCCCGGGGTGAAGTACCACAGGTTGCGCGGGAAGGTGCCGCCGATGTCACCGGCAAAGCCGCTGGGATAGTTGGCCGTGGCACCGTTCTTCAGTGCGCTCCAGATGTCACCCGGGGTTGCACCTTCCGGCGACAGCGCTTCGCGCTTGTGGTCGGCGAAACGCAGGCCGAAGTCGATCGAGCTCAGTACGCCGCCATCATTGAAGTACTGGTTGAAGTCGAGCGTGGCCCACTTCTCCTTGTCTTCAGCGGTGACCTGCTGGTTGCCCCAGGTGCCGAAGCTGGTCACGCCGTTGGGCGAGAGGTCGCCGCCGACGTTCCAGTCGATCGGCGAGCCATTGCCGTGGGTGGCCCAGCTGGCGCCGCCGCCGTTGGCCAGGGTGACCTCGGCGATGTACTGGCGCGGCGTCTCGCCGGTGCCCTTGGTGCTGCCGGCCTGGAACGTGGCGGTCAGGCTGTCGCTGATCTGCCAGTCGGCATCGAAGGTGACATAGCTCGACTTGGCCTTCGACTCGCGGTAGATCATGTCGTACACCGCATAGTCGGTGCCGGGCACGCCCCGGTAGGTGGCGTTGGTCAGCACGCCGTCCTTGACCACATAGCCCGGATCCGGCGCCTGCGACTTGGCGAAGCTGTTGCCGAACATCATGAAGTTGCGGTTGTAGTTGTTGGCCTTCAGCTCGGAGCTGAAACCATTCAGGCCCAGGGTGAGGCTGTCGCTCGGCTTGAACTGCAGCGAGACCAGGCCGCCCTTGCGTTCGCGGGTCTGTTCGAACAGGGTCGAACCCAGCAGGCCCGGCACGTTGACGCCGATCAGGTCCGGATTGGTCTTGGCGACCGGGTCGCCGGCGCCGATCTTGAAGAAGCCGCCCGGGATTTCCTGCGCTTCACGGCGCAGTTCGCGCTTCTGGCTGAAGCCCTGCACCATCACGCCGAAGGTGCCTTCGTCGTTCTTGTAGTTGAACAATGCCGAGTACTGCGGATCGGTCGATTTGGCCAGGTCCGAACGCACCGCACCGATGGAGCCTTCCGCGGTGAACGGCTTGGAGAATTCCAGCGGCTTGCGGGTGATGATGTTGACGGTACCGGTGGTGCCGCCGTCCTGCAGCTTGGCCTGCGAGGACTTGTTCACTTCCACCGAGCTGACCAGTTCCGACGGCAGCAGCGAGTAGCTGACGCTGCGGCCGACGTTGTTGCCCTGGCTGAGCACGAACCAGTCGGCGGAGCCGACGGTGTGGCCGTTGATCAGGGTCTGGGTCAGGCTCGGGCTGGTGCCGCGCAGGCTGACACGGTCGGCTTCATCGAAACCGCCTTCATCGGCGCTGGACGAGCTGATGTTCACGCCCGGCAGGCGCTGCAGGGTATCGGCCACGTTATGCGCGGGCAGCTTGCCCACGTCTTCGGCAGTGACCACTTCCACGCGCGCATTGGCTTCGCGCTTGGTGTCCAGCGACTTTTCCATCGAGCCACGGATGCCGGTAACGGTCACGGTGTCCAGATCGGTGGCGGTCGGGGCCGCCTGCTGCGCGTGCGCACTGAAGGCGATGCAGCTGACGATGGCGGCCGAAAGCAGGGTCTTGCGGGTGTTCATGATGTCTCTCCTCATCACTCGATTGGGTGCCGGCGGCGGTGTTCGGTTACGGTTGCGATGACATGCGCGGGGCGGCGGCGAAGTCCCGTGCGTTGGCGTGCCACGTACTGCGTGCTGCGATTGCGTTGAAGCCTGTTGCGGTGTCAGGCGGCCGACTGCTGCAGGTACCAGCTGGCAGCGCCGACCACGCCCAACTGGCCATGTTCGACGACCTTCACCGGGATGCGTGCCAGCGCTTCGCCCATCGGCCCCTTCTGCAGGTAGCGTTCGACGAAGGTGCTGGCGTGCAGGTATTCGCGGATCTGCGGCAGGATGCCGCCGGCCAGGTAGACGCCACCGTGGGCGCCGTAGAACAGCGCCATGTCGCCGATGGTGCTGCCGAGCAGGCCACAGAACACGTCCAGCGCCTGGCGCGCATGTGCATCGGTATCGGCCATGGCGGCGGCGGTGACTGCGTCGGGGCTTGCCAGGGTCGGCGCCTGCCCTTGCAGTGCACACACCGCACGGTACAGGTTCATCAGGCCGGGGCCGGAGATCGCATGCTCGATCGACACGTGCGCGCGGTCGCGCTGCATGTAGCGGACGATGGCCATTTCCAGTTCGGTGCTGGCCGCCAGGGTCGGCTGGCCGGCTTCGGTGGGCAGCACCACCGGGCCGTGCGCGGTGGGGATCCACAGCGCGGCGCCCAGACCGGTGCCGGGGCCGACCACCAGGGTCGGGCCACGTGTGGCAGTTTCCGGTCCACACAGGTGCAGCACGCCGCTGGCGTCCACCTGCGCAGCGGCATAGGCCACCGCTTCGAAGTCGTTGACGATGTAGACCCGCTGCAGGCCGACCTCGGCTTCCACCTGGCGCGCCGACAGCGGCCACGGCAGGTTGGCGGTGATCACTGTGCCGTCTTCGCGGGCGTAGCCGGCGCTGGCGACCACGCAGTGCGTGGGGCGTGGGCCTTCGCCCAGGAAGTCGGACAGGATCGCGCTGAGACCGGCGTGGTCGGCGTTGCGGTACTTGCGGTATTCCAGCACCTGCACCGGATGGGCGGCATCGCCGCTGGCCTTGACCCGGGCCACGCGCACATGGGTGCCACCGACGTCGGCGGCCAGGAACGAGGGCGCAACGCGGGACAGGACATGGGCCGGGGCGGGGTGGCTGGCGGTCACGCGGGCTCCTGCTGCAGGTGGGCCGGCCCGGGGATCGGGGGCGGCGATTGGGGCGGAGTCTGTAACCGCGCTGACAACGATGTCAACGAGTTCGTGACACTTTCGTTGCTGCGTCGCAACGAATGCGGCGCGCAGTAAACGTTTACACGGTGTGAGTGCGGGTTTCACATGGGAACCATTGGCGCACGGGGCTCTAGGCCTGCCGCGTATTCAGCGGGGCGTACCGCGGCGGACTTGCGCAGTGCAGCACAAGGTTCAGGCAGGCGTGCATGGAAGTTGACAAACCGCCGTTGTCCATCGAAAGAATGTGACAACGTTGTTCCCAGCCACTCTCCGACGCCGCGTTCTGCGGCCGTCGCCGCAGGAGCCCTCCTGATGTCCGCCGTCCCCGCTGCAAGCGCGCGCCCGAACGTGGCCACCTCCATCGCCATCGTTGGCGTGTTGTTCTTCCTGATCGGCTTCTTCACCTGGCTCAACGGACCACTGATCACCTTCGTCAAGTTGGCCTTCGAACTCAGCGAGGTCGGCGCCTTCCTGGTGCTGATGGTGTTCTACCTGTCCTATTTCTTCCTCGCCCTGCCGGCGTCCTGGATCCTGCGCCGCACCGGCATGAAGAAGGGCCTGAGCCTGAGCCTGCTGGTGATGGCCGGTGGTGCCGCGCTGTTCGGTGAATTCGCCACCCAGCGCTGGTACCCGGGCGCGCTCGGCGGCCTGTTCGTGATCGGCAGCGGCCTGGCGCTGCTGCAGACCGCGATCAACCCCTACATCTCCATCCTCGGCCCGATCGAGACGGCGGCACGCCGCATCGCACTGATGGGCATCTGCAACAAGATCGCCGGCATGCTCGCCCCGGTGCTGATCGGCACCCTGGTGCTGCATGGCATCGGCGACCTGGACAAGCAGGTGCAGGCCGCCGACGCGGTCACCAAGGTTGCGCTGCTCAACGAATTCGCCGCCAAGATCCATGCGCCGTACCTTGCGATGGCCGCGCTGCTGGTGGTGCTGGCGGTGGCCGTGCTGTTCTCGCCTCTGCCGGAGATCAAGTCCTCCGAAGCCAATGCAACGCCGTCAGGGGCACCGGGAACGGCCGAGCGCCGCAGCATCTTCCAGTTCCCGCATCTGTGGCTGGGCGTGCTGTGCCTGTTCGTGTACGTAGGCGTGGAAGTCATGGCCGGTGATGCGATCGGCACCTACGGCCACGGTTTCGGCTTGCCGCTGGACCAGACCAAGATGTTCACCTCGCTGACGCTGGGTGCGATGTTGGCCGGCTACGTGGTCGGCCTGCTGGCGATCCCCGGCCTGGTCTCGCAGTCGCGCTACCTGACCATTTCGGCAGTGATGGGCGTGGTGTTCTGCCTGGGCGCCTGGGCTACGCACGGCTACGTCTCGGTGGCCTTCGTGGCGCTGCTGGGCTTTGCCAACGCCATGATGTGGCCGGCCATCTTCCCGCTGGCGATCCGCGGCCTGGGCCGCTTCACCGAGACCGGCTCGGCCCTGCTGGTGATGGGCATCGCCGGCGGCGCGATCATTCCGCAGCTGTTCGCCGTGCTCAAGCAGCACATCGACTTCCAGCTGGTGTTCGTGCTGCTGATGGTGCCGTGCTACCTGTACATCCTGTTCTACTCGGTGATCGGCCATCGTGCCGGCCTGCCGCAGGACAAGGCCTGATCGGCGATGATGGACGGCAGCCAACCCCAGGGAAAACCCATGCGCAGAGCGACCATCAAGGACGTTGCGGAGAAGGCCAAGGTCTCGCTGAAGACAGTCTCGCGGGTGATCAACAACGAGCCCTCGGTGATGCAGGCCACCCGTGCGCGGGTGCTGCGTGCCATCGCCGAGCTCGACTACGAGCCCGATCCGTCCGCGCGCAACCTGCGCAGCGGCACTACCTTCGTGATCGGGCTGGTCTACGACAACCCGAACCCGTACCACATCATCGGCGTGCAGAACGGCGTACTGGCCGCGTGCCGCGAGACCGGTTTCGGCCTGCAGATCCATCCCTGTGATTCGAGCTCGCCGTTGCTGGCCGATGAACTGGCCGACTGGGTGCAGCGCTCGCGGCTGGCGGGGCTGGTGCTGACCGCGCCGATGTCCGAGCGCCGCGACCTGATCCAGGCGCTGACCGCGCGTGGCATCAAGCTGGTGCGTATCATCGCCGCCACTGAAGACCCGGCCGACGGCGCCTGCGTGTTCGTCGACGACCGCGAGGCGGCCTACGAGATCACCGAGCACCTGATCCAGCTGGGCCACCAGCGCATCGGCTTCCTCTGGGGCGGCAGCTCGCACCGCTCCTCGGGCGAACGCTACGCCGGTTACGAAGCCGCGCTGAAGGACTACGGCATGACCGTGGACAAGCACCTGGTGGTGCAGGGCGATTACACCTTCGATGATGGTTTCCGTGGGGCGCGCCGCCTGCTGGCGCTGCGCGAACCGCCCACCGCCATCTTCGGTTCCAACGACGAAATCGCTGCCGGCGTGCTGGCCGCCGCCAAGTCGGCCGGCATGAACGTGCCGTACGACCTGTCCATCGCCGGTTTTGAGGACAGCCCGTTCTCGCGCCAGTCGTGGCCGCCGCTGACCACCGCCAAGCAGGCCACCGAGGACATCGCCCGCCATGCCGCGCGCCTGCTGATCGCACAACTGCGCAGCGACGCCTACGACGATGCGCCGGCACCGCTGCACAACCAGGGCTTCGTGCCGCAACTGGTGGTGCGCGGTTCGACCGCGCCGATGCGCCCGGCCGGCGCACGCCCCCTTCCTTCCGATCCTGCCTGAGCCTGCCATGTCGCTGTCAGACCCCACCGCCACCCTGATGTTCGCCGAGGCCGCTGAAGCGGCCGACGTGGTTGCCCGCCAGTTCTCGCGCAACCACGCCACCATGGAAACCCTGGCCGCCAGCCTGCGCGCCGCGCCGCCGCCGTTCGTGGTCACCTGTGCACGCGGCAGCTCCGACCATGCCGCCACCTACGGCAAGTACCTGCTGGAAACCCAACTGGGCCTGGTGGTCGCCTCCGCGTCGCCGTCGGTAGGCTCGGTCTATGCCGCACCGCTGCAGCTGCGCGGTGCGCTGTTCATCGTCATTTCGCAGTCGGGCAAGAGCCCGGACCTGCTGCGCAACGCCGAGGCGGCCAAGGCCGCTGGCGCACGCGTGATCGCGCTGGTCAACGTCGAGGATTCGCCGCTGGCGCAGCTGGCCGACACGGTCATTCCGCTGCATGCCGGTGCCGAAAAGAGCGTGGCGGCAACCAAGAGCTACCTGGCCTCGCTGGCGGCGCTGCTGCAGCTGGCCGCCTACTGGAAGCAGGACAGCAGCCTGCGCAACGCGCTGGACCTGCTGCCGGACGCGATGCGTGAAGCCTGGCAGTGCGACTGGAGCGCGGTGACCGAAGGCCTGGTCGAGGCCACCAACCTGTTCGTGCTCGGCCGTGGCCTGGGCCTGGGTGCGGCGCAGGAAGCGGCGCTGAAGTTCAAGGAAACCTGCAGCCTGCACGCCGAAGCCTACAGCTCGGCCGAAGTGAAGCATGGCCCGATGGCACTGGTCGACCGTGGCTTCCCGGTGCTGGCCTTCGCGCAGCCCGATGAAACCGGTGCCGGCACCCGAGCGGTGGTCGAGGAGTTCACTTCGCGCGGCGCGCAGGTGTGGCTGGCCGGTGCCGGCGGCAACCTGCCGGTGGCGCCCGCGCCACACCCGCTGTGCGCACCGCTGCTGACCGTGCAGAGCTTCTATCGCGCGATCAACGCGCTGGCGCTGCGCCGTGGCTTCAACCCGGACCTGCCGCCGCACCTGAACAAGGTGACGGAGACCGTGTGATGGCAACCGTGCTGCGCAATGCCCGCATCCTGACAGGCGATGAGTTCCGCGACGATCTGGCCGTGGTGATCGAAAATGGTCGCATCAGCGCGCTGCTGCCCGACGCCGCACCACAGCTGGGTCCCGCTGCCGAGCAGGTAGACCTGGGCGGTGGCTGGCTGCTGCCCGGCTTCATCGACGTGCAGGTCAATGGTGGTGGCGGCGCGCTGTTCAACAACACGCCGGACGTGGCGGCGCTGCGCACCATTGCGCAGGCGCATCGTCGTTTCGGTACCACCGCGATGCTGCCCACGCTGATCAGCGATGACGTGGCGGTGATGCGCGAAGCCATCGGTGCGATGCGCGAGGCGATCGCGCAGGGCGTGCCGGGCGTGATCGGCATCCATCTGGAAGGGCCTTACATCGCGCCGGCGCGCAAGGGTACGCACGATGCCAGCAAGTTCCGCGTGCCGGACGAAGAAGAGATCGCGCTGGCGGCGTCGCTGGACAACGGCGTGACGCTGCTGACGCTGGCGCCGGAGCGCGTGCCACTGGAAACCATCCGTGCGCTGGTCGAACGTGGCGTGATCGTGGCCGCCGGCCATACCGCAGGCACGTACGAAGAGATCCGCGCCGGCCTGGATGCCGGCGTACGCGGCTTCACCCACCTGTACAACGCGATGTCGCCGCTGCAGGGCCGTGAGCCTGGCGCAGTGGGCGCTGCGCTGGAGGACCGCGACAGCTGGATTGGCATCATCGTCGATGGCGTGCATGTGCATCCGGCCAGCCTGCGCGTGGCGCTGGCGGCTAAGCCGCGCGGTCGCCTGCTGCTGGTGACCGATGCGATGCCGCCGGTCGGTGCCGACGATCCCAGCTACGTGCTGTATGGCGAAACCATCACCGCCATCGATGGCGTGGTGCGCAATGCCGCCGGTTCGCTGGCCGGTTCTGCGCTGGACATGGCCACGGCGGTGCGCAACACCGTGCAGCTGCTGGGCCAGCCGCTGGCCGAGGCCGCGCGCATGGCCTCGACCTACCCGGCACAGTTCCTCAACGTCGACGACCGCCTGGGCCACATCGCCGAGGGCTACCAGGCCGACCTGGTGCTGCTGGATGACGCCCTGCAGGTGCGTGGCACCTGGATTGCAGGTCAGTACGAGGCCGCCTGATGAACAGTACCCCGCCACGCCGTCTGGGCTCGATCGATGCCCTGCGCGGCATCACCGTGGCGGCGATGCTGCTGGTCAACAATCCAGGCGACTGGAGTGCAGTGTTCGCGCCGCTGCGCCATTCGGAATGGCATGGCTGCACGCCCACCGACCTGGTGTTCCCGTTCTTCCTGTTCCTGGTGGGCGTGTCGATGGCCTTCAGCGTGGCACCGCGCGCGTTGGATGCCGCCGCACGCCCGGTGTTGGCGCGCGGCGTGCTGGAGCGCGCACTGCGCATCCTGGTGGCCGGCGTGCTGTTGCATCTGCTGATCTGGTGGGCGCTGCATACGCACCACTTCCGCATCTGGGGCGTGCTGCAACGGATCGCCGTGTGCGCGGCATTGGTGGGCGTGCTGGCGGTGTATGCACGGCCGCGCATGCAGGCCGGCGTGCTTGTTGGACTGCTGGTGGGGTACACGATGCTGCTGCTCGGCATGGGTGACCTGGCGCCGTGGACCAACCCGGCCAGCCGCTTGGACACCACGCTGTTCGCACCGTGGATCTATCAATGGCATGCCGATACCGGCCTCGGCCATGACCCGGAAGGATTGCTGAGCACGCTGGGTGCACTGGCCAGTACCGTGCTCGGCCTGTTGGCCGGTGGCCTGCTGCGCAGCGGGCGTTCGACGGCACTGGCCGGGCTGGGCGTGGCGACCGCCGTGCTGGGCCTGCTGCTGGCCGGGGTGCTGCCGTTGAACAAGCAGCTGTGGACGCCCAGCTACGTGCTGTGGACCGGCGGCCTGGCGGCGCTGGCGCTGTGGCTGGGCCACCTGTTGATCGACCAGAAGGGCTGGCCGGCGCTGGGCCGGCGCTTCGGCGTCAATGCGATCACCGCGTATCTGGGGGCCTCGGTGATGTCGGTGGCGTTGATGGCCAGCGGTGCCTGGGGCTGGATCTGGCAGCAGCTGGCCAACGCGATGCCGGGTGCGCTGGAGCTGGCGTCGATGTTGCAGGCACTGGCGTTTGTCGCGCTGTGGTGGGGCGTGGCCTGGTGGCTGGACCGCCGGAAGATCTACTTGAAGATCTGAGCAGTCCCGGGGTCGGACCCCTTTCCGCAGGAAAGGGCCCTGACCCGATCCGCCAACGGCATCCACGCATGTGCGGCTCCCAACGCCCAGAAAAAATGAACGATTTCAGCCACATCACATTGGCGTGAGGGCCCGGCGATTTCATATCCGAAGTGTGATTTCCTGCACGCAAGTTCACCTATCGAAACGGTTCACATGACGGCAGACTGCACACGCAGCAGCGTGCATCTGCAGTTCCTGATTCCCTGTCCAGGAGGACTGTATGACCCGTGCCGTCCCGCGCGCTTTCCGTCCGCGCCGCCTCACCGTTTCCATGCTTCAGGCACTGGCAGTCCCGTCCATGGTGCTGTTGACCGCCAGCGCCGCCTGGGCCGGCTGCAGCACCGTCGCTCCGGTCGCCGGCCAGACGGTCACCTGCGACGCCAACGCGCCGAATCCGCAGACGGTGCCCATCTCGGCCAGCGGCGAAGCGGGCATCACCGTCAACGTCGCCAGCGGTGCCCAGTTGCAGCAGAGCGGTGGGGCGTCGGCCGTTACCCTGGTCGGTGCAAGTGGTCACTTGTTGACCAACCAGGGCGCGATCAGTTCGGTGGGGGGTGTGGCGGTCCAGCTCGGTGGCGGCAGCCGTGTCGAGAATTCGGGCAGCATCAGCACCGGCAACAACACCGCGCTGCAGTTCGTCGGTGCGGGCGACAGCGTGCTGGTCAACCGCGGAACGATCAGTGGGCGTACCGGCGTACAGTTCGATTCAGGCAACGACCGCCTGGACATGCAGGCCGGCAGCATCAGCGGCGGTGTCCTGCAAGGGGATGGCAACGACGTGCTGCTGCTGGGCAATGGCACCATCGACAGCGTCGACCAGGGCAGTGGCGATGACCAGATGACCGTCACCGGCGGCACCGTCACCGGCCTGGTAGCGCAGGGCAGTGGCCGCGATGATTTCGTCATGAGTGGCGGCACGATCGGCGCGCTGCAGCAGGGCGACAACATCGATACCTTCCGCATGAGCGGTGGTCGCATCATCGGCGCGTTCGAGGATGGCGACCAGGCCTGGATGACCGCTGGCCGCATCGGCCGCGTCAACATGAAGCTGGACAAGAACCTGTGGGACCAGTCCGGCGGCACCGTGGATGGCAACGTGGTGACCGGCTTCGACACCGACACCATCATCATTTCGGGCACGGCCTACATCGGCGGCAACATCAGCGTCAGCGGCGGCAACGACAGCGTGACCATCACCGACGGCACCGTGCGAGGGCAGGTACTGCTCAGCACCGGCGATGACACCTTCAACTGGAACGGCGGTGGCATCGTCTACGGTGCGATCGATATGGGCCCGGACAACGACGTGGCCAACCTCAGCAACCTCAACCAGGGCAACCTGGGTGCGGTGCCGCTGTTCGACGGGGGCAGTGGCATCGACCAGTTCAACCTGAGCAACGTCAAGACCGCAGGCGTGGGCCGCTTCCAGAACTGGGAGGCGATCAGCCTGGCCAACAGCACGGAGCTGAGCTTCGATGGCGACCTGGTGCTGGGCGACAGCGCAACCGGCACCGGTACGCTCACGGTGGACGACACCAGCACCGTCTACGCGGGCAGTGGCGGCCATGCCATCCGCCCGTTCAACAGTGCTGCACTGGTGGAGATGGTCAATGCCGGGCGCATCGACCTGACCGGTACCGGCGCCGGCGACGTGTTCACCGTGCGTGGCAACTACCGCGGTGACGGTGGTGGCCTGTACCTGCGCACCGTGCTGGGCGCGGACAACTCACCCAGCGATCGCTTGGTGATCGATGGCGGTACCGCCACCGGAACCACCGGCATCGGCGTGCTGAATGCCGGTGGCAGCGGCGCGGCCACGCTGGCCGATGGCATCCTGGTGGTGCAGGCCTTGAATGGTGGCCGCACCGCGCCGGGCGCGTTCTCGCTGTTCGCACCGGTCGCGGCCGGTGCCTACGAGTACTTCCTGTTCAAGGGCGGTGTCAGTGCCGGTACCAGCGAGAACTGGTACCTGCGTTCGACGCTGGTGAGCGGCCCGACGCCGGCACCCAACGGTGGTGGCAGTGCCACCCCGCCGCCGCCGACGCCGCCGGTGGCACCACCGCCTCCCATTACCCCGGCGCCGCCACCGCCGCCCGAAGGCGCCACCGATCCGGACCTGACCGCAGGCGAGACCGCACCACCACCACCGCCGCCGGAACCGGCGCCGGTGGCACCGCCCAGCGATCCGGCGGTGCCGGATGTGCCCGTGGCCGGCGGTGCATTGCCCGGTACCGGTGCACCGCCGACGCCGGGTGCACGCCCGGCCGAAGGCGCGGTGGTACCGCTGTACCGCGTGGAAACCGCCGCCTATGCCGTGGTGCCGCCGCTGCTGCGCGAGACCTCGCTGGCCAGCCTCGGTACCTTCCACGAGCGGCAGGGCGAACAGCGCCTGCTGTACAACCAGGGCGCATTCCGCACCGCCTGGGGCCGCCTGGTGGGGCAGAGCAGCGAGATCCACTGGAAGGGCGATGCGCAGCCCGGCTTTGATGGCGATGTAATGGGCCTGCAGGCCGGCCTCGACGTGTGGGCCGCGGCGTCGGACAACCACCGCAACCAGATCGGCGTGTTCGTCGGCCGCACCCGCGCGCAGGGCAAGACCACCGGCCTGGCACTGGGCTGGGAGAACGTACAGGTGGGCCAGAACCGCCTGGACGACAAGCACGTGGGCCTGTACTGGACGTTCACCGACAGCAGCGGTGGCTACATCGACGCCGTGGCGATGCAGAGCCGCTACGACGGCCGCGTGCGTTCCTCGCGCGGGCTCGGCTTCGGCCTGAGCGGCGACGGCACCAGCGTGTCGGTGGAGGCCGGCAAGCCGCTGCTGCACGTCGGGCAGTCCGCATGGTGGCTGGAACCGCAGGTGCAGGTGATCTGGCAGCGCACTTCGCTGGATGACCGTCGCGATGAAGTATCGAGCGTGCGCTTCGACAACGACAACGCCTGGACCGGCCGTGTGGGCCTGCGTTTGGCCGGCGATTACCAGCTGGCCGACAACGGCTGGCAGCCGTATTTCAAGCTGAATTACTGGCATGGTCGTTCCGGCGAGGACCGCGTCGGCTTCGACAACGATACGATCATCAATTCGCAGCGCTCGCGCGCGCTGGAAGCCGGTGTAGGTGTGGTAGGGCGCTTCAACCGCACCATCAGCGCCTATGCCGTGGCCGACTACACGCGCGAGCTGGGCGGCGACCGCAACGAGAAGCGCCGCATCATCGAAGGCAACATCGGGCTGCGCGCGGACTGGTAGCGCGCGGTGCAGATGTCATGACCCGCTCTGGTGGGTGCCGACCTTGGTCGGCACGAATCCCACCGGCGCCATGACCTCCGCGCAGCCGAGCATAGGCTCGGCTCTACAACAGCGGTGCGCAAGCATCCGGTTCCACCAGCGCCCCGGCATGATCGGCCAACACCACCACCGCATGTAGCAACCCTTCCTCCACCTGCGGTGGACACTGTGCCTGCGCGTCATCCATGTCGCGCGCCGATTGTGCGGCCAGCAACACACCGCCGCAGGCGGACAATGCGGCAAGACAGCGCGTCGCCTCGGCCAGTTCCCGACCGCGTGCCTCGCTGAGTTGCCGCTCGCGCCACGCCTGGCCGTCGGCTCCGTGGCTGTGTGCGATGCCGCGCAACCGGGCGAAGAACGCCGACGGCGGCGCCTGTTCGTGGGCTTCGGTGAGCGCATCTTCCAGCGCTTCGGCGGCCGTAGTGGACAGCTGCAGGCCGGGCAGGGCAGCGCCGAGCAGAGCTTGCAGGCGTGGATAGGTGGGGTAGGGCGAGTTCATGGCAGCAACCTCACAAGGCAAGGCCACCTGCGGGATGCAAGGTGGCGGGCGGTGCGGGTTGGCGTGCCGGTGAAGCTCTTCACGAGGAATGACGCCGGCGGATCCGGGGATCCCCACGCACCGCCCGCCGCAGAACGACGGACGGTGCATTGTTCGGGCCGGCAACGACGTTGCAAGCCCGCTCGTGAAAAGCTTCATTCAGGACGCCAATCCCGGTCAGCGCAGGAAGCGCCGACGGAGGCCACCTTGGCGCGTTGTGCGCCGCGATGACATGGGCAAAGTTGCAATGTGGTGACTGCACGCAAGCCGCCTTGCTGCAACCCGCGACCGGGCCGGATACGACAGTTCGCGCGTGGCGCAAGCGATCATGCCCCGGTTATGCTGCGGTCCTGACTCAACGACAAGGAAGCGTCGCATGCAGGTTCGCAAGGGAGTGCGTCGCATCGGCACGCTGATGTTCGTGTTGCTGGCGACCGGCGCCATGGCCGATACGCCAAGCACGGTCGAGGTGCCCTCGCCGGAGACCCTGGCCGAGATCCTTAGCCTGCTTGAACGCCAGGCGCTGTATCGCGATCGGGTGGACTGGCCCGCCATCCGCATCCGCCTGCAATCGGCGCAGGGCGACCCCGCGCAACGGCTGGCCGTTCTGCGCGAAGGCATTGCGCTCAGCACCGGCCACCATGGTGCATGGACCACGACCCAGCGCCAGCGTGAATCCCTTGTGCGCGCGCAGCAGGCCGGTGCCGCCGCCGTGGACCGGGCCAAGGCCGTCGATGCGGTGGATGCGCGCATCGGCTGGGTGGTCATCGAGGGCTATGCCCCTATGCCCGGCGCGACGCCGCAGGAGAAATTCCGCCAGGACATCCAGCGCGCCGCGCGGTGGCAGCAGGTAATCCGTAGCAAGGACGACGGCATGCGCTGTGGCTGGATCGTCGACCTGCGTGACAACAGCGGTGGCAACATGTGGCCGATGCTGCTGGGCATGGCACCGTTGCTGCGCACCTCGGTGGTGAACAACGAAGATGTGGGAGCGTTCGAAGCCGCACAGGGGCCGGAGCGCTGGACGTTGACCGCGACCGCTGTACAGCGTGCAGGCAAGTCGGTGCTGGACTTCGGCCAGTCCGGCTATGTGCTGCGGCAGCCCGGCGCGCCGGTGGCGGTGCTGTTCGGGCCGCGCACCGGCAGTTCGGGCGAGGCCTCGGTGCTGGCGTGGCGTGGTCGTCTGCAGACGCGGAGTTTCGGTCAGCCTACTGCGGGTGTCTCCACTGGCAATGTCGTGCACACGCTTGCCGATGGCAGTCGCCTGCTGTTGACCACCAGCGTGATGCGGGACCGCAATGATCGTGGTGATGGCTTGAAGATCGAGCCCGACCAGCGCGTCGAGGGGGACGCCGCCACCGTGGCCGCCGCCCAAGCCTGGCTGCTGGCCCAGCCCGCCTGCCAAGGCACCCGGTCATGATCCTGATCGGCCAACAGGAACGGGTGCTGATCGTCGGCCCCACCGAAGCCCACCACTGCCTGCGCTGCCAGACCGAAACCGAATTCGCCCCGCAGCTGCGCTACAAAATGGCGCGCATCGACCTGCTGTTCGGCTTCACCTACCAGCGCCGCTACGAACTGGCCTGTACCCGTTGCGAGCACGGCTGGGTGCTGGATACCGAGACCATGGACCAGCAGCTGGGTGGGGTGCCGATCCCGTGGCGGCACCGCTTCGGCCTGCCGTTGATGCTGGTGGTGGTGGCCGGGCTGGCTGCGCTGGGCTGGCTGTGGCGGCACGGATACATCGGCCGCTGATGAAGATGAAACGGTTGCTTATGTCCCATATTGGGACTAGGATGTCCGAATGAAAGTGGTTGCTTTGGCGACGCTGAAACGATTCTGGGAACGTCACCCTGATTCGGAAGCAGCGCTGAGGTCCTGGTATGACGAAGTGAGGCACGCCGTCTGGGACACACCGCATGACGTACGCCAACGTTACGCAAGCGCAAGTTTCGTGGCCAACAGTCATGTGGTGTTCAACATAAAGGGCAACAGCTACGGCTCATCGTCGCTGTGGGTTACAGGTTTCAAGTGGTCTACATCAAGTTCATTGGCACCCACGCCGAGTACGACCGGATCGATGCCGACACTGTGGAGCTTCTATGAACATCCATCCCATCCGTACGGAAAGCGACTACGAAAACGCGCTGCGCGAGATTTCGTTCTATGTCGACAACGAGCCGGAGCTGGGCAGCGAGGATGGCGATCGATTTGAAATTCTCGTAACGCTGGTTGAAGCCTACGAAGCGAAGCACTACCCGATCGAGCCGCCAGATCCTATCGATGCAATCCGCTTCCGCATGGAGCAGGGCGGTCTGACCGTGAAGGATCTGGTGCCCTCCATCGGCCAGCTCAACCGTGTCTATGAAGTGTTGAATCGCAAGCGCGGTCTGACTCTTGAAATGATCCGGAAGCTTCACCGCAACCTGGGCATTCCCGCAGAAAGTCTCATCGGCCGCTGAAGCCCCTGCCGATACGCTGCCGTGCCTCACTCCCGGCCTGTTAAAGTTGCAGCCTGCAACCACGTACCGGAACCGACCATGGACCACGACACCCCGTTCGAACCCCTCAACGACCTCGAGGTGCGCCTGCTGCAGGCCCAGGACGGTACGCTGACCGCAGCGCAGTTCCTCGACGGCCTGCTGACCTCGACGGCGTTCGTGCTGCTGGACAAGGCCATCGGCGAAGATGGCGCCTGGGACGAGAGCATCTCGCCGCTGGTGCTGACCAGCGAGAGCGGTGAGCCGATGTTCGCGGTGTTCACTGCCCCCGAGCGCGCGGGCCTGTGGCACGAGCAGCTGCCGCAGTTTGCGCATGCCATGCCGATCGCGGTGCACGCGCTGCTGGCCGGTATCGGCGACGGCGTCGGCCTGGTGCTGAACCCGGGCCTGGACGTGGGCATGGAGATGATTCCCGATGCCGTGGCCCAGCTGAAGCAGCGTGCGGCGGCGATCACCCGTGGGATGGCGCACTGATCCCGCGATTGTCTGGTTGCCGGCCAGCGGCCGGCACTACCCGTGGTGCCGGACGGCGGCGATGGCTTGCAAGTGCGTCCTGTTCAATGGAGAGGAGCATCGTGGGCAGGCGTTCTAACCGATCGCTGTGGGTCTATGAGATCGGCCTTGTTGCGGGTTTGGCACTGGTAGCTGCGTTCATCACCCGGTTCAATCCGGTGGAGACGCTCCGATTGGGTGGATGGCTGTTCCTCTTGATGCAACCCATCTTGTTGGGTGCTCATGCTGTCGACCACTTCTCGCGTAAGCGTCGTCGATAGACGGGCGATCGGTGCCGGCCAGCAGCCGGCATCACCAGGTGCTTCAGCGGGCGGCGGCGATGGCTTTCACCCGCGCCTTGGCCAGCGCCTCGCCAATGGCCGGCCCCTTCAGGTGCGTGGTATCCAGATCACGTGCCTGCACTGACAGCGCCGCCTGGTGCAGGCGCTTGAGCGTTTCGCCCTGCGGGTAGTCGGCGTCCTCGAAGCCGAGCCGGCCGCGCTTGTCGGCTTCGCAGCACAGTGCGATGCGCGCCACGCGCTCCGGCCGACGCAGCGCATCACAGCGGCCCAGTAGTTCCAGCACGGTGGCATCGCGCAGTTCGTCGATGCGGTGCACGTTCAAGTGCTCGCGGCACACCGCTTCAGCCAGCTGCTGGTGCTCGGCTGGAATCTTCAAACGCGCACACAGTGCCTTCAACGGCTTGATGCCGCGCTGCTCGTGCATGATGTGGCGCGGCCATTCCTCCGGCGGGGTCAGGCCCTTGCCGAGATCGTGGGTGAGGGCAGCGAAGCCGACCAGGTCATCGCCGGGGGCGAGCTTCGCGGCCATGTCGCTGACCATTTCCTGGTGGATGCCGGTGTCGACTTCCGGGTGGAATTCGGCACGCTGCGGTACGCCGTACAGTGCTTCCAGTTCGGGCAGGATCGGGCCCAGTGCCTGCGCATCGTGCAGCGTGCGCAGGAAGGCGGAGGGCCGTTCACTGACCAGCGCCTTGCGCAGTTCCTGCCAGACGCGTTCCGGCACCAGTGCGTCCAGTTCACCGCTGGCGGCGACCTCGCGCATCAGTGCCATGGTCTCTTCGGCGACGCTGAAGCCCAGTGGTGCAAAACGGGCCATGAAGCGCGCCGCGCGCAGCACGCGCAGCGGATCCTCGACGAAGGCCGGCCCGACATGGCGCAGCACGCGCTGTTCCAGGTCACGGACACCGCCATAGGGATCGACCAGCGTGCCGGTGTCTTCGTCGCAGGCAATCGCATTGATGGTGAAGTCGCGGCGCTGCAGGTCTTCTTCCAGCGTCACCGCCGGATCGGCATCGACCACAAAGCCGCGATAGCCGCGGCCGGATTTGCGCTCGGTGCGCGCCAGCGCGTATTCCTCACCGGTCTTCGGGTGCAGGAACACCGGGAAATCACGGCCGACTGCGGTGTAGCCCTGTGCTTCCATCTGCGCGGGCGTGGCGCCGACCACCACCCAGTCGCGGTCGCCGGCAGGGCGCTGCAGCAGGCGGTCGCGTACGGCGCCGCCGACAAGATAGATCTTCATGGGGCGATGATCGCATGGCTGGCGCAGATGTTCCGGCACGACCGATGCTGAGGCCTCACGGCAGGCCGCGCCACTCCGGCACGAACAGGCCGGCCAGGAACCATAGGCCGTAGACGATCCACAGGCAGAGGACGTACAGCTTGATCTGGGCTTCGTCCCACAGGCTGCCCCAGCTGTCGACGAAGGCCAGCGACTTCCAGCCTTCCATCCAGGCCGCGCCACCCCAGCGCAGTACCCAGGTGGCGAACAGGCTCCAGGCGGCGAATATCCCGATCCAGGCCAACAGGCTCATTGCGTTCCCCTCCCCGGGAAATGGCTACCAGGTCGTGCCAGCCAGAAGCCGGCACGACCGCAGTGCGATCAATCGCCGCCCTGCTCAGCGTCGGCCGCGCAGCTGAATTTCTTGCGCTTGTCCACCAGGCGGCCCATCAGGCGGTCGCTCAGCGGCAGCGCATCACCATTGAGGCGCCAGTCGTAGATCACGCTGAAGGCCAGCACGCGGGCGACGTACTCGCGGGTTTCCTTGTAGCTGATGGTCTCGATCCACAGATCCGGATCGAAGCCCGGGCGTTGGCTCTGCCAGCGTGCTGTCGGCGTTGGCCCCGCGTTGTAGGCGGCGATGGTCACGTACGGCAGGCCGTCGTACTTGTTCATCAGCTGGCGCAGGTAGGCGGTGCCGATGGCGATGTTGGTGTCCGGGTCGTACAGGCTGTCGGCGCCGCCGTAGCCGGTCAGGCCGATCGACTTGGCGACGCTGGCACCGGTGGCCGGCAGCACCTGCATCAGGCCCATGGCGTTGGCAGGCGAGCGCGCGCGCGGGGTGAACGTGCTCTCGGCGCGGATCTCCGCGGCCACCCAGGCCGGGTCGATCGCGTTGCGAGCCGATTCGCGGCGGATGGTGGCGTCGTGGTGCAGCGGGAAGCGCAGGTCGTACAGGCGCTGTTCCTGCGGCTGCTTGCCGAGCGCGAACACGGCGCGGTCGAACCAGCCGTTGTCCTGCGCCACGCGCACGGCGAGGCGGCGCTGGGTGTCGTCGAAGCGCGACAGCGCGCTGTTCCATTCGGCCACGGCCCAACCGGCGCGGTCGATCTGGTACAGCGCCATCGCGCGCTGGATGGCCGGGTCGCGCGCGACCGCTGCCTGTGCCTGCGCGCTGTCGTTCGGCTTCCACGGGCACAGGGTATAGCCCTGCTGCAGCTTGTCGGCGGCAAGGAAACCGTGGAAGGTCGGTGCGCGTGCGGCTTCGCGGAACAGCGGCTGCGCCTGCTGGGCCTGGCCGGTCTTCTCCAGCATGCGGCCTTCGAAGTAGCGCCAGCGCGGGTCGCTGCGCTGCTTGCTGCCCATCTTGCGGATCGCGGTCAGCGCCGCCGGCCAGTCGCCGCGCGACATCGCTTCGCGCACGCGCCACTCGTGCAGGCGTTCGTCATAGGCCGACTCCGGCACCGCGTTGAGGCGGCGTGCCGAATCGGGCAGGTAGGAGGCCACCGTCCACAGCGCGATCTGGTACAGCACCTGGCCCTGCTGGTCGGCACTCAGGCCGAGCGCCTGGGCGTACTGCGGCAGCTGCTGCTCGGTGGCGCCGGGGTCGGCCTTGGCCAGCTTGGCCAGGCCATCGGTGGCGATGCGCCGGCTGCGCTCGTTACGCGGCCAGTTCAACGCGCTGGCGTTGGGCTTGTCGACAAAGGCGGCGTAATTGTTCGCCAGCGCCAGGTCGGCGGCGGGCAGGCCGCGTGCGGCGCTGCGCATCACCGCCGGTTGCTGGGCATCGGCGGCGGCATCGATGCGTTCCCAGCGCAGGGCGTCGCTCAGGCCGCCTTGTGCCTGCAGTACGGCAAAAACGGCATCACAGCCGTCCGGCAGCGACTTGCCGTTCTTGCGCCACAGGTCCTGCGCTTCACTGATCCACAGCGGATCGACCTTGCCCGTCACCTGGCGCGCGGTCAGCTGCGCACAGCGCAGGCCGGTGTTGTCGGTGGGCGCCCAGTTGGCCAGCAGGGTCGGCCAGTCCTGGCGGCGTGCGAGCGAGGGCAGCCACACGCTGCGGAAGGTGGTGGCCACGGCCTGGCCGTCGTAGCGCTTGAGGAAGGCCTGGGCCTGCGCGGTATCGACGGTGTCGATGTTGCGCCGCAGGTTGGCGTACTCCAGCCAGCCATAGGCCGGATGGCGGCTGAGCGCAGCGGCCTGGCCAGGATCGTACTGGCCGCGTTCGGCGGCTGCGATCGCGGCTTTCAGCTGCGCGTTCTGGGCATCGAGGGACTGGGCATTGGCGCAGCCGATCAGCAGCGTGGTGGCCAAGGGCAGCAGGGACAGGGCGGTCGAAGTGCGTCGGGTCATGGCATGCAGCATAGCGGGCAGTGGCTGAATTCAGTTTCGCATTGCGTGCACGCCCGGCGGCGGCAACGACAGCTGAATGAATCCGCGCAGGCCCCTGCCGCACGGGGTCGCAGGCGTCGTAACGTCGGCCTTGGGCGAACGGCCCGGCTGCAGGGAGCGGCACATGGCGTTCAGTAGCGCAGGAAGAAGCGGCCCGCTGGCGGACATCAATGTCACGCCACTGGTGGATGTGATGCTGGTGCTGTTGATCATCTTCATTGTGACCGCGCCCATCGTGGCCCGGCCGATTGCGGTGCAGTTGCCGCAGGCCACCGATCGGGTGGTCGACCGTCCCGAACCGCCGCCTCCGATCGAGCTGCGCCTGGATGCCTCGAACCAGCTGAGCTGGGATGGCCAGCCGATGGCCATCGGCGATCTGCAGGCGCGCCTGCAGGCGCAGGTGGACGAAAATGTCGGCAACCTGCCGGAGCTGCGCATCGCCACCGATCCGTCGGCCGAGTACGAAGGCATGGCGAGGATTCTGGCCGCGGCCGAGGCGACCGGTATGGAGCGCATCGCCTTCGTGCGTTGAGTCCGGCAACGGGCGGTCTGCCATCGGCGGGCCGCGCTTCCTGCCGGGGAACGTGGCGTGCGATACGGGACACAGCGCGCCACCTCCTTGGTGGCCACTCCCAATCTGGCACCGCTGGTGCAGGCGCAGCAGATGCCGCAGCAGCATCGCTCCCCGGTGCATCTGGCGACCGCCGACGACACCGACTATGAAGATATGGCGCGCAGCCCATGCTGGCTGTCAGCCAGCATGGGCTGCGCGTCGACGCGCCCGGTCACTAGCGCTGGCATCGACAAGGCCCCTTGATGAGCTGTGGCGGATCTCGGCGCGCGCTGTCGCCACCGGCATCACAGCGAAGGGCGTTGAACAGTACCGTCCGGTTCTAAACGGCCCCCATTTGACGCAAATGGCCGTCAATTGCGTCAATTCCGCGTGAAAGAGTGTCGATCGTCACGCCGTGATTTTTACCGCTTGTTTACAAAGGAGACGCTGCCGCCATGCAGGGGGGTGCGGCAGTCCATGTCCCGACATTCCTTTGGAGAGAGAGCGAATGAATCACCTGCACCACCGCCCTTTGGCGGTTGCCGTCGCGCTGTGCGTGATGACCCTGGCACCGTTGGGTGCCGCTGCACAATCCACCACCAACCTGGATGCGGTGGAAGTCACCGGTACCCGCATCAAGCGCGCTGAGGTGGAGGGCCAGGTGCCGATCCAGACGCTGACGCGCGGCGATATCGAACGCACCGGCCTGACCTCGATCGGCGAAGTGCTGCAGCAGCTCACCGGTTCCGGTTCGGCGCTCAACGCCAAGTTCAACTCATCCGGCAACTTCGGTTTCCCGCCCGATGGCAGTGGCGTGGGTGCCGGTTCGGCGCAGGTCGATCTGCGCCACCTGGGTGCCAAGCGTGTGCTGGTGCTGGTTGACGGCATCCGCTGGGTCAACGAGTCGTCCGCATCGGGCGTCGGTGCGGCCACCGACCTCAACACCATTCCGCTGGCCATCGTCGAACGCATCGAGGTGCTGGAAGACGGCGCGTCGTCGCTGTACGGCTCCGATGCCATCGCCGGCGTGGTCAACATCATCACCCGCCGCGACTTCGATGGCGGGCAGGTGACCCTGAACTATGGTGAGTACAGCAAGGGCGACGGCACCCAGAAGGGCGTGGACCTGGCGTGGGGCAAGAGCGGCGACCGCTTCAGCCTGTTCCTGGGCGCCAGCTGGACCAAGCAGGACCCGGTATTCGCCAAGGATCGCGAGCAGTCGCGCTTCCCGATTCCGGGCACCGGCCTGGCCTTCGGCAGCGGCGGCATTCCACAGGGCCGCTTCGCCTTCGTCGACCCCAACACCGGTGCCGAGCAGGACATCGTGCCCAACAGCGGCGTGCCCAACCCGCGCTATGACGGCAGCGCCGGCTGCAACCGCAGCGATGACTACCACTGCTTCACCAGCGCCGACCGCTTCAACTTCGCCGAATACAACATGGTGCTCACGCCGTCCGAGCGCAAAGGCCTGTTCGGCCAGTTCCGCTTCGACATCACTGACAACGTGCAGTGGTACATCAAGGCGCTGGGCAACCGCCGCGAGTCGACCAACCAGGCCGGTCCGGAGCCGCTGTTCTTCGGTCCTGACGGCGCCACCGGCAATCCGCTGGCCGACAACATCGTGGTCTCGCGCCTGAACCCGTACAACCCGTTCGGTTTCGATCTGGTGTCCGGCGACAACATGAGCCTGATCGGGCGCCGGCCGGTGGAAGGTGGCGCGCGCGTGTTCAAGCAGGAGGTCAACACGACCTACGTGGCCACCGGCCTGGTCGGCAACTTCCAGGCCGCCGACCGCAGCTGGTATTGGGACGTCAACGGCATGTACAGCAAGAACAAGGCCGAACAGACCAACTACGGCAGCTACAACATCTACAACGTCAACATGGCGCTGGGTGACCCGGCGGTGTGCGCGGCAACCCCGGGCTGCGTGCCGTTGAACATCTTTGGTGGCGTCGGTTCGATCACCCCGGACATGCTGAAGTGGATCCAGCCGGTGGTGCACGACCGCAGCCAGAACGAGCTGAGCCTGTTCACCGCCAACCTGTCCAGCGAGCTGTTCTCGCTGCCGGCCGGCCCGGTGTCCTTCGCCACCGGTTTCGAGTACCGCAAGTACGAGGGCTGGTACCAGCCGGATCCGCTGACGGTGATCGGCCACTACAACGGCGTGCCGTCGCAGCCGACCTCCGGTTCCTACGACGTCAACGAGGCCTACCTGGAGTTGAGCGTGCCGATCTTCGCCGACTCCTCGTTCGGCAAGAAGCTGGACCTGAGCCTGGCCGGCCGCTATTCGGACTACTCCACTTTCGGTGGCGAGTTCACGCCCAAGTACGGCCTGCGCTGGCAGGTGACCGATGACTTCGTGCTGCGCACCACGTACGCCGAGGGTTTCCGCGCACCGTCCATTGGCGAACTGTACGGCTCGGCCGCACGTGCCGACCTGCAGCTGTTCGATCCGTGCTCGGTGGGCCTGGGCGGTACGCCGCCGCGTGGCAGTGCCGCCAATTGTGCCGCGCTGGGCGTGCCGGCCGGCTTCCAGCAGGCCAACTCGCAGATCTCGGTGACCACCGGCGGCAATCGTGATCTGGAACCGGAGCGCTCGCGCAGCTTCAGCACCGGCTTCGTGTGGAGCCCGTGGTTCGGCAACAACGCGTCGTGGTCGGAGCGCTTCGACGTGGAAGTGACCTTCTACCGCCACGCCATCGATGGTGCGATCCAGGCCATCAACGCCCAGACCCAGCTGGACCTGTGCGTGGACACGCTCGACCCGGTGTACTGCGATGGCATCACCCGCGCCAGCACGGGTGCGGTCAGCAGCTTCAACAACCGCTTGACCAATCTGGGCTCGATCAAGACCGACGGCTGGGACGTGGACCTGTTCTGGACGTTGCCGCAGACCTCCTTCGGCCAGTTCAAGCTGGCGTGGAAGAACACGTTCGTCGGTCGTTACGAAGCCACCGGCGCGGCCGGGCAGAAGCAGCCGCAGAAGCCGGGCGTGGAAGTGGCCGACAGCTCCATTCCGGAGTGGACCAGCAACGCCAGCATCGCCTGGACGATGGATCGCTGGAGTGCGAACTGGACGGTGCGGCACATCTCCGAGCTGACCGAGAACTGCGGCGATGCCGTGGCATTCCCGGTGTGCAGCAACCAGGCCGACGGCACCAACACGCTCTCGGCCACCACCTTCCACGACATGCAGGTGGGCTACAAGATCGACTGGATGAAGGGGCTGCAGCTGACCGCGGGCCTGAACAATGTGTTCGACAAGGATCCGCCGATCTGCCTGTCGTGCTCGTTGAACGGGTATGACGCTTCGACCTACGACATCCCGCGCGGTCGTTACTGGTACCTGCGCGCGGACCTGCGGTTCTGATGTGAGGGGGGCAGCGCCGGTCAGTTCCGGCGCTGCCTTGCGGATGTAGCGCCGAGTCCGCGCTCGGCTGATTCTCTGAGCCGAGCATGGGCTCGGCTCTACAGGTGCGGGGCGGTCGTACCCCGCGTCTGATCAGAACGCCCAGGTGAACGTCAGTGAGCCATTGCGGCCATCGCCGTACGCACCGTAGCCGGTGATCTGCGAGTAGTACTTCTTGTCCAGCAGATTGTTGAGGTTGGCCTGCACGCTCCATTCCGGCGACAGGCGGTAACGCACGAAGGCGCTGACCAGGGCGTAGCCGCTCTGTTCGATGCGGCCGTAAGCCGGCACCGCGTAGTAGATGCGGTTCTGCCAGTTGGCGCCGCCGCCGACGGTCAGTGCCTGCAGCGACTGCGGGGTGTAGCTGGTGAACAGTTTCAGCGCGGTCTGCGGCAGGTTGGTGTTGATGTCGGCGCCGTTGATGTCCTTGGCCACGTAGCGCGAAGCACCGAAGGTCGCGTTCCAGCCGGGCGTCAGTTCGCCGTTCACTTCGAACTCGAAGCCACGGCTGACGGTGCCGCGCGCGGCCACGTAGGCCGTTTCGCCGCCGGTGCCGCCGATGACCGGCTCGCCGGTGGACTGGCCGACGTTGTCCTGCTCGATGCGGAACACCGCCACCGAGGCATTCAGTCGGTTGTCGAACCAGGCACCCTTCACGCCCACTTCGTAGCTCTTGCCGTCCACCGGGTCCAGGTAGCTGCCGTTGCGGTCCTTCAGCATCTGCGGCTGGAAGATCTCGGTGTACGAGGCATAGGTGGAATAAGTGTCGTTGATGTCGAACACCAGGCCCGCATACGGGGTGGTGACTTTGTGCGAACGGTCGGCGCCTTCGCCTTCGCTCTTCCAGTCGGTGTAGCGCGCGCCCACGATCAACTTCAGCGGATCAGCCAGCGACAGGCGTGCTGCAGCATAGGCGGCCTTCTGGGTGATGGCGCCTTCGCTGGCCAGGGCCAGCGGATTCCAGTTCGGTTCGCTGATGTTGCCGTTCCAGTTCAGGTAGCTGGAGAAGGGGTCCCAGGCGAGGCCGGCGCCGCCGATCTGGTAGTCGCCGTAGTTGGCGTACTCGCGCTTGTTGTAGCTCAGGCCGCCCATCACTTCGTGCTTCAGGCCAAACAGCTCGAACGCGCCACTGAAGTAGCCGTCCACCGCATTGACCTTGCGTTCGGTGTTGTAGAAGCCGGCCGACGGCGAAATGCCGGCACCGGTGTTCTTGTCGAAGAACGAAGCGCCGGTGACCCAGTCGTTGTAGGCCGGGTAGAACAGCTTGTCGTCGGCCTTGGTTTCGTCGTGGGTGGCGCCGATGCGGACTTTCCAGTCATCGTTGAAGGCGTGTTCCAACGTGGCGAACGCGCGCTTGCTGGTGGTGTCCCAGTAGGTCCAGCTCGGGTTCGGATTGAACGATTCGTCGTAGCCGGTGCTGGTTCCATCGGAGAACAGCATCGGGAAACCACCCCAGGTGGCGCCGTTGGCGCGCTTCTGCTGGTAGTCGTAGCCCACGCTCAGCTGGGTGTCCGGGGTCAGGTCGGCGTCGATGACGGCGTAGCCCAGCGTCTTGTGCTGGTTGTAGCGGTCCATCTGCGCGTCGGTGTCCAGGTAGCTGCCGATCACGCGGGCGCGCACCGAACCGCTCTTGTTCAGCGGGGTGGTCACGTCCACGGTGCTGCGGGTGCGGCCCCAGCTGCCGACGTTCACCGAGACGCTGCCGGTCAGTTCGGCGCTGT
This sequence comes from Stenotrophomonas sp. DDT-1, assembly GCF_001580555.1. Lineage (NCBI taxonomy): Bacteria > Pseudomonadati > Pseudomonadota > Gammaproteobacteria > Lysobacterales > Lysobacteraceae > Stenotrophomonas > Stenotrophomonas sp. DDT-1. The sequence continues at coordinate 35,949 of NZ_LEKR01000023.1, read as the reverse complement.
CGGCGTGCTTGCGCACCAGGTTCACCGACGCCGACGGGTTGCCGGCACCGGTCAGCAGGCCGGTGGCGCCACGCACCACTTCCACGCGGTCATACAGCGCCAGGTCCAGGCCGGAATCGCCGTAGCTCCAGTTCTGCACCATCTGCGTCGGCAGGCCATCGAACTGGTAGCTATCGATGTAGAAGCCACGCGAATAGAACTCGGTGCGCTCGCTGTCGGACTGGGTGCTGCTGACGCCGGTGGTGTTGGCCAGCACGTCGATGATGTCGTCCAGGTTCTGATCTTCGATGCGCTGGTGGCTGATGATGCTGAGCGACTGCGGGATCTCGCGCGGCGCCAGGTCGAAGCGGGTACCGGCCGAGGTGCGGCGCACCGAATAGCCTTCGGCGCGTTCGCCCTTGACCACCACTTTGTCGAGCGTGGTCGGGTCGGCGGCGGTGTCGGCGAAGGCGGCCGGGGCCACGGCGCAGAGTGCAGCGAGCACGGCAACGGACAGCCGTTGCGGCTGCGGGACACGGAAGGCGGAACGGTTCATGGGGGTCCTGGACGAGCACGCGCGCTCGGCCAGCATCCAGAAGGCGAGGCGCTACGGGTGGGAAACGGGCGGGCAGGCCGTCCTGGCACCACCGGAAACGAAAGAAATAGTAATACGAACTATTCCTATTTACAAACCATGAACGCGGAAGGCGCTCACGCAGGACTCGACGCAGCACATGGCGTTCAGCGCAGCAGCGGCAGTGGATCGCGGGCACCGTCGGTGCCGTAGATGCCCCAGTGCAGGTGCGGCGGCGTGCCCTTGGCGTTGCCGCTGTCGCCGACGTGGCCGAGAAGGTCGCCGGCCTGGACCACCTGGCCGCGCGCCAGGCCCTCGGCCCAGTCGTCCAGATGGGCGTAGTAGTAGCGCTCGCGCCCGGGCCCGATCACCCACACCTGGCGGCCACCGAGGCCGCGGTCGCTGACATCCACGACGACGCCGGCGGTGGCACTGCGCACCGGGGTGCCGCGCCTGGCGAAGATGTCGATGCCGGCGTGGGAACGGTCACGGCCGCGCGGAGCGCCGAACGTATCGGCGATCTGGCGGGGCCGCACACCTTCCACCGGCACCGGAAGCTCGGTGGCCGGAGGCATCCGCGAGAGTGTCCACAGCAGTTTCGGTGCAGCGGCCCATGGGCTGTTCCACAGCGCCATCGCGGCAACGATCGCGATGGCCAGCCACAGGCCGCGCAGCAGCCAGCGGCGCAGGCGACGGGCGGGGGAGGGCGGTGTGTTCATGGTCTCCGACTGTAGCGCCGAGCCACGCTCGGCGGCTGTTACTTTGTGGTCAAAGCGCAGTCGAGCATGGCTCATGCGCTACAGAACCGGGGCCAGCGGCACTTCGAAACTGCGCTTCAACGTTCCCAGTGCCACCGAGGTGCGGAAGCGCTCGATGTTGTCATCGCCACCGAACAGGCGCTCGGTGATCGCTTCGTACTCCTCCATCGACGCGGCCGAAAGCAGCAGCAGGAAATCGCCATCGCCGGTGATCGAGTAGCACTGCTGCACCGCCGGGTCGTCCTGCACGCGGCGCTTGAACGGCGCCACGCGTTCACGCAGCTCGCTGACCACGCGCACCTCGACGATGATGGTCAGCGGCCGGCCGATCTTTGCAGCATCGATCACCGCCACATTGGCCGCGATCACGCCGCTGTCCTGCAGCCGCTTGATGCGTCGCTGCACGGCCGGGGTGGACAGGTGCACGGCCTCGGCGATCTCGCGCTGCGGCAGGGTGTTGTCCCGCTGCAGCAGGTCGAGGATGGCGCGGTCGAAGCTGTCGAGCACGGGGGCGGTGGCCATGGCGAGCAGAAGTTGCACGAACGGGCTGTCAATTGAGCCAAGTGCTCGGCGCCGGCGCAATAGACTTTGCCCATGCAGACCTCACGACTTGCGCCGATGTTGCCGGCGCTGGCGGTGCTCGGCTCGGTCACCTCGCTGGCCATCGGCACTTCCTACGCCAAACACCTGTTCCCGCTGATCGGCGCACAGGGCACCAGTGCGCTGCGCGTGGGCTTCTCGGCACTGTTGCTGCTGATGTTCTGGCGGCCATGGCGCTGGAAGACCCGCCGCGTGGACGCGATCACCATCCTGCGCTACGGGCTCACCCTGGGCCTGATGAACCTGCTGTTCTACATGGCGCTGCGCACGATTCCCTTCGGCATCGCGGTGGCCATCGAGTTCACCGGGCCGCTGACGGTAGCGATGCTGTCATCACGACGCCCCATCGACTTCGTCTGGGTGGGCTGCGCGGCGGTGGGGCTGTTGCTGCTGCTGCCGATCGGCGGTGGACCGGCGCTGGATCCGGCCGGCGTGCTGTATGCCATGGGCGCAGCGGCGTGCTGGGGCCTGTACATCGTGTTCGGCAAGCGTGCCGGCCACCTGCACGCCGGGCATTCGGTGTCGCTGGGGCTGCTGGCGGCTTCGCTGGTGGTGGTGCCGGTGGGCGTGGCGCATGCCGGTGCCGCGCTGCTCGATCCGAAGATCCTGGCGGCCGGCCTGCTGGTGGCGCTGGTCTCCAGCGCGATCCCGATGTCGCTGGAGATGATGGCGCTCAAGCGCCTGCCAAAGGAAACCTTCGGCATCCTGATCAGCATGGAGCCGGCGGTGGCCGCGCTGTGGGCGATGCTGCTGCTGCACGAGCACCTGCATGGATTGCAGTGGCTGGCGATCGGCTGCACGGTGCTGGCTTCGGTGGGCAGCACGATGACTGCGCGGGGGTTGAAGGCGTCGGCCACCGCCTGAAAAAAGGGGACGGAGGGGATTAAGTCGTTCATGCCCTGATTTAGGGGGCGCCAGGCGGCGGCAGGCGCGAAGCGTGCGGACCAACGGTCCGCACCTACCAGGGGGGCGGTTCAGCGCAGGGCGTCGGCCGGGACGTCGATCTGCATCGCCAGGGCGAGGTGATCGGAGAACGCGGCCGGTATGGCTTCCACGGTGCGGGTCTGCAGGCCACTGCTGACCAGGATGTGGTCGATGGCGCGGTCGGGGCGCCAGCTGGGGAAGGTCGGCACGATGCAGCCGGGCGGCTGCAGCCGGGTCTTCTGGTACAGCACCTGCATTTCCGGGCGTTCTGCCAGGCAGTTGAAGTCGCCCATCAGCACCGCGTTGGGATGGTCGGACAGCAGTTCGGCGATGAAGCCCAGCTGCGACATCCGCGATCCCGCGCCCAATGACAGATGCGCCACCGCCACCGCCAGGCCGTCGGTACCGTCGCCGAACTTGGCCAGCAGCACGCCGCGCCCGCCGATGCGGCCGGGCAGGGCGTGGTCCTGCACTTCCACCGGTTCGAGCTTGCTCAGCAGGCCATTGGCGCTGGAGGCGACCCCGCCCATGCGCCGGTTTGGCTGGTGGCTCCAGTAGTTGAAGCCGGCGCGCTGGGCCAGGTAATGGGTCTGGTTGGTGAAGCCCGAGCGCAGGCTGCCCGGGTCGGCCTCCTGCAGGCCGACGATGTCATGTTCGCGCGCCAAGGTGGCGATCGCGTCCAGGCTGCTGCGCTTGCGACCCGCCGGCAGCGCATGTGACCAGCTGCGGGTCACATAGTCGCTGTAACGGCGGGTACTTGAGCCGGCCTGGATGTTGGCCGTCAGCAAGCGCAGGGTCCGTGTACGGGGGGAATTCACGGCCGGGAAATGCTTCTCTTGGATCAGTGAGCCTGGGCCGCACCGCGTTCGCGGGCGATCAGGTGATCGGCGATGCGCAGCATGTCCGGGAAGCTCTTGCCCTTCACCAGGTACTTGCCGTTGACGATGATCGACGGGGTGCCGCTGATCTGGCTGCGCTGGGCGAACTGCTTGGCCGAGTTGGTCTTGGCATTCACCGCGAAGCTGCCCATGGTGGCCGCGAACTGCTTCGGATCGACGCCGTAGGCGGCGTAGAACTTGGCGATGTCTTCCACCGAGTCACGGCCGCGCTCGCCCTTCAGGGTCTTCTGCGAGTGGATGGCGGCGTACAGCGCTTCGTGGGTCTTCTCCTGCACGCCCAGGGTCTGCGCGGCGTAGAAGGCACGCGCGTAGTCATCCCAGGTGCCGCCGAACATGGCCGGCACGTAGACGAAGTTCACGTCGCTGGGCAGGCCGGCCTTCCACGGGCCGACCAGCGGCTGGAACGCGGCGCAGGCCGGGCAGACGTAGCCGAAGATCTCGGTCACTTCGATCTTGCCGGCGGCCGGCTGGAACGGCTGGCCGTTCGGGATCACCTGGTAGTCGGCACCTTCCACCGGAGCCGGGCCGGTCAGTGCGGCGGTGGTCGGGGCCGGTGCGGCGGCCGGCGCCGCTTCGGCCGGGGCCTTCTCGCCTTCAGCGGCAGCCGGCGCGGCGCCTTCGCTGCCCGCTGCCGGCGCAGCAGCCGGTTCGGTGCTGGCTGCCGGGGTGGCTGCCGGTTCGGCCGGGGCTGCGGTGGTGTTGGTGCTGCCGTCGTCGGCCTTGCAGGCGGCCAGGATCGGCAGCAGCGCTGCGAGGGCGAGGGCGTAACGGATCTTCATGGAAACGTCTCCAGCATCTGGAAAGGTGGGGCCGGCGGCATGCGCCGGCCAAGGGGAAATGATGACATGCGGCGGCGACAACGCCGTGTCGGTGGTGGGTGTTGGTTCAGCGGCCGCGGGCGGCGCGCGCCTGCGCGATCAGCGCCGAGGCAATGCGCAGCTGGTCGTCGAAGCTGTTGCCGCGCACCAGGTACTGGCCGTTGATGATGATGGCCGGGGTGCCCGGAATCTTGGTGCGCTGGGCGAACGCGCGCGCGGCGTCGACCTTCTTCTGCACGGCATCGCCGCGCAGGGCCTGGATGTAGCGGTCCGGGGTCACGCCGTAGGCCTTGTAGAAGGTGGCGAGCTCATCGGCCGAGACGTTCTGCATCGGCAGCGACCCCTGCTCGTGCAGGGCCTTGAACACGGCGGCATGGCTGCGCTTGGCCACGCCGACTTCATCGGCGGCGTAGTAGGCCAGGGCCCAGGCATCCCAGGCACCGCCGAAGGCCGCCGGGACCGGGGTGAAGCGCACGTCGGCCGGCAGCTTGGCCGCCCAGGCTTCCAGCTGCGGTTCGAAATGGGCGCAGTGCGGGCAGGTGTAGCCGAAGACTTCGACCACCTCGATCTTGCCGGCCAGCGGCTGGAACGGGCCCGGCTGGGCGATGCGCTCGTAGTCTTTGCCCTCGACCAGCGGGGCATTGGCGGGAGTGGCGGCGCAGGCTGCCAGCGGCAGCAGCACCAGCAAGGACAACAGCAGGCGGGAAATCAACCTCATCGACACGCATCTCCGTTGAAAAAAGCAACGCCGGCGCAGCCGCCGGCGTGAAGGAAACATACCGCAGCCGTGGGCCGACGTCGCGGCCCGGGCCGACCAGTGGTGGTCAGGGGGCGGCAGCCGGTTGTGCTGGCGTGGCCGTGGTGGCCACATCGTCGGCCTTGTTGTGCAGGCCCTGCAGGTAGCTCGACAGCGCCTGCACCTCCTGCTCGCTGAGCTTCTGCGCGACCGTGGCCATGATCTGGAAGTGCGCCTTGTCGGTCTCGTTGGTCTGGCCGGCCTGGTACTCCTGCAGGCGGCGCGCGACATAGCTGGCGTGCTGGCCACCGAGATGCGGATAGGCCGGGCCGGGATTGCCGGCACCGCTGGGGCCATGGCAGGCCATGCAGGCCGGCAGGCCACGCTTGGCATCGCCGCCGCGGTACAGCTGCTGGCCGATCTCGTAGAACTTCATGCCCTTGTAGGGACCCTCGGTGACCGCCGTGTCATCGGCGATGCCGGCGTTGGCTTTCTGCGTGGCGAAGTAGGCGCCGATATCACGCATGTCCTGCGGGGTGAGGTTCTGCACGAACGGCACCATCGCCACTGCCGCGCCGGAACTGCGCTGGCCGTTGGCGATCAGGGCCATCTGCTGGGCCACGTAGCGCTCGCTCTGGCCGGCAATGGACGGATACATCTCCACCGTGGAATTGCCGTCGACGCCATGACAGGCCGCGCAGGCCGAGGCCTTGGCCTGGCCGGCCTTGGCATCGCCCCAGTGGGTCTTGCTGAAATCCACCTCCAGCGAGGCGGTGTTGATCGGCCCATTGTCGGGCAGCGGGGTCAACGTGGTCTGCGCGAACGCAGCAGCGGCAACGACTACAGCAGTGGCAAGGGCGGATACGGCAAGAACGCGAGCGTGGCGCATGCTGAAGCTCCGTATGGACCGGGCCGGGCGGTGGCCGCCGGCATCGTTCGGATTATCAACGCCGTTTCCGCGCACGGTCAACGCAGCAGTGCAGCAAAATGCCCGCAAAGGCCGCCGGCACGGGCGCGCGGCGCCGCAACATGCGATCCTAGGCACATGTCATTGCTCATCGAACGCGCCCGTTACCACCTTTCGGCCCATAACGTGCGGCAGCTGCCGCCCGACGAAGGGGCCGAAGTGGCCTTCGCCGGCCGCTCCAACGCCGGCAAGTCCAGTGCGCTCAACGCGCTGACCCGCCAGAACGCCCTGGCGCGTGTCTCCAAGACCCCCGGCCGTACCCAGCAGCTGGTGTTCTTCCAGGTCACCCCGGAGGCGCATCTGGTCGACCTGCCCGGTTACGGCTACGCCAAGGTGCCGCTGGACCTGCAGGCGCACTGGCAGGCCTTCATCGACAAGTACTTCCGCACCCGCGAGGCCCTGAAGGGGCTGGTGGTGGTGATGGACATCCGTCATCCGCTGAAGGACTACGACCGGCAGATGCTGTCCTATGCCGTGCAGCGCGGCCTGCCGGCGCACGCCCTGCTGACCAAGGCCGACAAGCTCAGCCGCAGCCAGCAGATGCAGTCCCTGCAGAAGGTGCGCAAGGAGCTGCAATCGGCCTACGGTGACAGCGTCAGCGTGCAGGTGTTCTCCGGCGAAGACCGTACCGGCGTGGACGAAGCCCGCGCCGTGATCGGCGGCTGGCTGGGGCTGGAATAGGGCCTTCCCTGCCTTCCTGTAGAGCCGAGCCTACGCTCGGCTGCGGAATCCCGGCACGCTGCGCGTGGTAGCCGGGCATGGGCTCGGCGCTACACGAGGTCATTTCAACGGCGAATACTCCGCCGGCACCCAAGCGTAGGCCTGGCCTTCGCTGCGGACGTGGCCCAGGCCCGGGAACGGCAGGTGCGCACCGGCCACCCACCAGCCGTTGGCGGTGGCCTGCTGCAGCAGCCCGCGACGGCTGGCGATGGCCGCCTTGCGGTCCGAATCGGCCTCGAACGAGGCCTCCGGGTGCGCGAACTGCACCGCATGGAAGTGCAGCACGTCGCCCCACACCAGCAGTGACTGGCCCTGGCTGTCGAACCGGTAGGAGACGTGGCCGGGGGTGTGGCCATGGGTGTCCATCGCCACCGCGCCGCCGGGCAGGGCATCGCCGGGGTTGAACGTGCGCAGGTGGCCACTGGCCTGGTACGGCGCCACCGCGTTGCGCGCCAGCGGGAAGGCGAAGCGCACACCCTTCGGCGCAGAAGCCTCGCTGGCCGGGTTGAGCCAGTAGTCGGCATCGGCCCTGGACAGCCACACCGTGGCATTCGGGTAGGCCGGCTTGCCCTGCGCATCGAGCACCCCGCACAGGTGGTCCGGATGGGCGTGGGTCAGCAGCACCTCGTCCACCTCGGCCGGGTCCACGCCGGAGGCGCGCAGGTTGCCCAGCACCTGGCCCAGGCCGGGGCCGAAGCACTGCGCGGTGCCGGTATCGACCAGGGTCAGGTGGTTGCCCTGGCGCACCAGGAAGGCGTTGATCGCGGTCTGCAGGCCCTTCTTGTCTTCGGGCACGTAGCGGCCTTCCAACAGGCGGCTGACCAGTGTCGGCGGCACGTCGACCACTTCCTGCCGACCCAGCGCGACCACGCCGTCGAACAGGGCGGTGACCTGCAGCGCACCGACGCGCTGGTGGTAGACGCCGGGCACCTGCTGGGTGGGCGCGGGCGAGGTGGCTTCGGCCAGCGCGGCCAGTGGCAGGGCGGACAGGGCCAGCAGCAGGGCGGTGCGCAGGGGCAGGTAACGCAGGGTCATGGCGGTTCTCGGTGGACGACGGGCGATTCCGTTGCTGCATAGCGTGCCGCGGCCGGCGTGTGCACGGCGCTCAAACCACTACGTGGAATGCTCAGGGAAGGGTGGGGCAGGGCTGCGCCCTGCACCCGCAGAGGCAACAGCAACAGCAACAGCAACAGCAACAGCAACAGCAACAGCGGGCTATCCGTGGGATGGCGGGGCGGGTCCGGTTGCGGGGGACGCCGCAAGTACGTCCCTGTAGGCTCGGTCGCGCCATCCATGGCGCTCACGCCCCCGCAACCGGACCCACCCCGCCTTCGACAGTTTTCCGCGAACTGTTGGAGATGCTCTTGGGGTCAGATCCGTTTTCCGCAGGAAAACGGATCTGACCCCAGAGTTTCATTCGATATCTGACAGATGTGTCGACCAAGGTCGACACCTACCAACAGCCGAGTGAACCTGTCGAAGGTGGGGCGGTGTCGGAGTGCGGGGTGTCAGCCGCATGGATGCGGCTGCCAAGCCTACAGGGACGTACTTGCGGCGTCCCCGCACTCCGGCACCGCCCTGCCATCCCACGGATAGCCCGGTGTTGCTGTTGCTTCTGCCGTTGCCTCTGCAGGTGCAGGGCTGCAAGCCCTGCCGCCCCCCCTCAAATGTCTGTGGGAGCCAGCCCGTACTGCTCGGCGAAGCGCTTGCTGAAACTGGCCGCAGACCGGTAGCCCGCGCGTGCGGCTACGGTCTTCAGCGGCAGGTCGGTGGTGTAGAGCAACTGCATGCCATGCGCCAGCCGGGCCTCGGTGAGCAGCTGGCGCAGGCTGGTGTCCTCGGCGGCGAGCCGACGGCGCAGGGTCGCGCCGCTCAGCGCGAACAGCGCTTCCACATCACGCGATTGCCAGTCGCGAGCCGGCTCGGCGGCGATGCGGTCGCGGATCTGTTCGCCCAGGCTCGGCGCCTGCGGCAGCAGCAGGTTGCCGTGGCCCTGCCGGCACAGGGTCAGTACCAACGAGGCCAGGGCCAGCCGCGCTTCGCTGTAACGGCCGTCCTGCAGCGATTGCCGCCACTGGCGCAGCACCACGCCATGATCGATCAACGGCAGTCGCGCCATCGCATGACCGGCGGCGGGAAGCTCCCCGCTCCACAGCGTACGTGCGGCCGCCAGCACTTCGGCACACAGCGGCACGATGGCGCTGAGGTAGCGGCCACTGCGTGGGTCGGGGGTGTTGACCACATCGATGCGGCAGCGCTGGGTCAGCAGCAGGATGTCGCCGGGGATGAACTCCAGCGACTGGTGCGCGGTACGCACCTGCTTGCGGCCTTCCAGCAGGATCGCGAACTGTGGTTGTGGAATCTCCACCGAGCTGGCGCCATGTTCGCGCCGAGCGGTGATGCACGCATAACCTTCGGCGCGTGCGCAGCCGGCCAGGCTGGCCATCTCGGCCAGCAGTGCGGTGGCCGGTGGCAGCATGGCGGTCATGACACGTGGGCACCGAACAGGCGACCGACGCCGGCCGCCGCGGCCATCGCCAATGCGCCCCAGAACATCACCCGGATCGCGCCGCGAACCGGCGGTGCGCCGCCGGCCCCGGCCGCCACTGCGCCGGTCAGGCACAGGCCGAGCAGGGTACTGGCCGTGGTCATCAGTGCGACCCTGTCGGCCGGCGCGAGCAGGGCGGTCAGCACCGGCAGCGCCGCGCCGCAGGTGAACGCACCGGCCGAGGCCAACGCTGCCTGCAGCGGGCGGGCGCGCAGGGTATCGGTGATGCCCAGTTCGTCGCGGGCGTGGGCACCCAGCGCATCATGGGCGGTGAGCTGTTCGGCCACCTGCCGTGCCAGCGCAGGCTCCAGGCCGCGGTGGCGATAGATCGCGGCCAGCTCCTCCAGCTCGCTGTGCGGATTTTCGCGCAGCTCGCGCTTTTCCATTGCCAGGTCTGCGTCTTCGGTGTCGGCCTGGGTCTGTACCGAGACGTACTCGCCGGCGGCCATCGACATCGCGCCGGCCACGGTGCCGGCCACGCCGGTGGCGAGGATGGTGGTAGCGGAGGCGCCGCCGGCGGCCACGCCCACCACCAGGCCGGCCACCGAGACGATGCCATCATTGGCGCCCAGCACGGCGGCACGCAGCCAGCCGACGCGCTCGGAGCGGTGCAGTTCGGGGTGTCGTGAATGGCGGCTCATGACGTTGAGTGTACGAGGGTCAAGAGGGCGTCGGTAGGATGCTGAAACCCGTCACCGTCGCATGACGCAACGAGGTGCCACGCTATAGTGCGCCCTTGCGATGGAAGGCCGCGAGCCCCACATCCCCCGCCACCGTCCAGCGAGCCTTCCCCTTGTCGAGCCCCAGCCACGTCGCCGATACCCCCATTACCGACCGCTCGCAGCTGGTGGAGGTGATCGCCTCCGGCGAGAAGCCCCGCGCGCAGTGGCGCATCGGCACCGAGCACGAGAAGTTCGGGTTCCGCCTGGATGACCTGCGCCCGCCGACCTTCGAGGGGGAGCGCGGCATCGAAGCACTGCTCAACGGCCTGGTCCGCTTCGGCTGGGAGCCGGTACAGGAGAATGGCCGCACCATCGCCCTGCTGCGCGATGGGGCCTCGGTGACGCTGGAACCGGCCGGCCAGCTGGAGCTGTCCGGTGCGGCGCTGGAGACCATCCACCAGACCTGCGTGGAGACCGGCACCCACCTCAACGAAGTGGCGCAGGTGGCCGGCGAACTGCAGCTGGGCTTCCTCGGCATGGGCTTCCAGCCGAAGTGGAAGCGCGATGAAATGCCGTGGATGCCGAAGGGCCGCTACAAGATCATGCGTTCGTACATGCCCAAGGTCGGTTCGCTGGGCCTGGACATGATGACCCGCACCTGCACGGTGCAGGTGAACCTGGACTACGCCACCGAAGCGGACATGGTGAAGAAGTTCCGCGTGTCGCTGGCGCTGCAGCCGATCGCCACCGCGCTGTTCGCCGATTCGCCGTTCACCGAAGGCAAGCCGAACGGCTACCTGAGCTATCGCTCGCACATCTGGACCGACACCGACGCCGACCGCACCGGCATGCTCGACTTCGTGTTCGAGGATGGATTCGGCTACGAGCGCTATGTCGATTACCTGCTCGACGTGCCGATGTACTTCTCCTATCGCGACGGCACCTACCACGACGCCAGCGGGCAGAGTTTCCGCGACTTCATGCAGGGCAAGCTGCCGGTGCTGCCGGGCGCGTTGCCGACCCTGCGCGACTGGTCGGACCACATGACCACCGCGTTCCCGGAAGTGCGCCTGAAGAAGTACCTGGAAATGCGCGGCGCCGATGGTGGCCCGTGGAGCCGCCTGTGTGCGCTGCCGGCGTTCTGGGTGGGCCTGCTGTACGACGACACTGCGCTGGACGCTGCCTGGGACCTGGTGCGTGACTTCACCCTGGCCGAGCGCCATGCGCTGCGTGACGGCGTGCCGAAGCATGCAATGAACCTGCCGTTCCGCAACGGCACGGTGCGCGACCTGGCCCGGGAAGCGGTCAGGATTTCCGTGGAAGGCCTCAAGCGCCGTGCGGCGCGCAATGCCGATGGCCAGGACGAGAGCAAGTTCCTGGACGTGCTGCAGGAGATCGTCGAATCCGGCCTGACCCCGGCCGAGCGCAAGCTGGCGCTGTTCCATGGCCGCTGGCATGGTGACGTCGATCCGGTGTTCCGCGAGTTCGCGTACTGACCGTCATGCGGGGTTGCCGGCCAGCGGCCGGCATTACCCAAAAGAAAAACCCCGGCATTGCCGGGGTTTTTCATTTCCAGATCCGTCTTGGCTCAGGCCGCGTTCTTCAACGTCGCCATGTCGATCACGAAGCGGTAGCGCACATCGTTCTTCGCCATGCGCTCCCAGGCTTCGTTGACGTTCCTGATGTCGATCATCTCCACATCGCTGACGATGCCGTGCTCGGCACAGAAGTCCATCATTTCCTGGGTTTCGGCCATGCCGCCGATCGCCGAGCCGGTCAGGTGCTTGCGGCCGAAGATCACGCTGCCGCCGGTCAGCGGCGGGTCCAGTTCGGTCAGCACGCCCACCAGGCACATGGTGGCTTCGCGCTTGAGCAGGCCCATGTACGGATTGGTGTCATGGCTGACCGGGATGGTATTGAGCAGGAAGTCGAAGCTGCCGGCGTGCGCCTTCATCTGCGCCGCATCGCGCGAGACCAGCACCTCATCGGCGCCCAGGCGCTTGGCATCGGCGCCCTTTTCCGGGGTGGTGGTGATCATCACCACGTGCGCGCCGAGCGCCTTGGCGAACTTCACGCCCATGTGGCCGAGGCCGCCGAGGCCGATCACGCCGACCTTCTGGCCCGGGCCGACCTTCCAATGGCGCAGCGGCGACCACGTGGTAATGCCGGCGCACAGCAGCGGTGCGGCCGCCTTCAGGTCGAGGGTATCGGAGACCTTCACCACGAAGCGCTGCTCTACCACCACGTGGTCGGAATAGCCGCCGTAGGTCGGTGCGCCGCTTTCGCGTTCACGGCCGTTGTAGGTCCAGGTCGCGCCCTCGGCGCAGTACTGCTCCAGGTCGTGCTGGCAGGCGTCGCAGTGGCGGCAGGAGTCGACCATGCAACCCACGCCGGCGTGGTCGCCGACCTTGAAGCGGGTAACGTTGCTGCCGACCTCGGTGACGCGGCCGATGATCTCGTGGCCCGGCACCATCGGGTAGATCGAGCCACCCCAGTCATCGCGGGCCTGGTGCAGGTCGGAGTGGCAGATGCCGCTGTAGAGGATCTCGATGCGCACATCGTCGGGACCGACCGCACGGCGTTCGAACTCATAGGGGACCAGCGGAGCGGTATGGGAATGGGCGGCGTAACCACGGGCGAGGGACATGGGGAATCCTTGGCAGGGTTTATCGAAAGGCGCTTTACAATACGCCGCGTTCCCAATGGCAAGAAGCGTGGATATCGGCATGATTCATCAAGTGAAACTGCACAATCATGGCCACTGACAACCTTTCCCACCTGGCCGCGTTCGCGGCGGTTGCCCGCCACCGCAGCTTCCGCCGCGCTGGCGCCGAGCTGGCGCTGTCGACCTCGGCGGTGAGCTATGCGATCCGCGCGCTGGAAGAACGACTGGGCGTGGGCCTGTTCCACCGCACCACGCGCAGCGTGGCCCTGACCGAGGCCGGGCAGCGCCTGCTGGAGCGCTTGCAGCCGGCGCTGGGGCAGGTGCATGACGCGTTGGAAGAAATGAACCACTTCCGCGCCGCCCCGGCCGGCCTGCTGCGCATCAACGCCACCCGCGCGGCGGTGGCGACCCAGCTGCGGCCGCGGCTGGCGCGCTTCCTGCACGCTCATCCCGACGTGCGGGTGGAGCTGACCGAAAATGATGGGCTGGTCGACATCGTCGCCGAGGGCTACGACGCCGGCGTGCGCCTGCACGAGTTCGTGCCCGAGGACATGGTGGCGGTGCCGATGGGGCCGCCGCTGCGTGGGCTGATCGTCGGCTCGCCGGATTACCTGCGGCGGCATCCGGCGCCGCTGCATCCGCGCGACCTGGCCGCGCATGAATGCATCCGCTTCCGCTTTGCCAGCGGGCATCTGTACAAATGGCAGTTCGAGCGCGGTGGGCAGGCGCTGGAAATCGACGTGCCCGGACGGCTGACGCTGAGCGAGCAGGGCACCGTGGTCGGCGCGGTACTTGATGGCATCGGCCTGGCCTACGTGCTGGAAGACACCGCGCGGCCGTATATCGAATCGGGGCAGATGGTGGCGGTGCTGGAAGACTGGAGCGAGCCGTTCGCCGGGTTTGCGCTGTACTACCCGAAGCAACGGCAGATGCCCGGTGCGTTGCGTGCGTTCGTGGATATGCTGCGCGAGTGAGGTGCGGTGGTTTGCATCCACGCCGTGCGTGGATCTACTGCCGAACGACAACCTCCATGCGTTGCTTGAAGCGGATCAGTAGATCCGCGCCATGCGTGGATTGGCGCCCGCGACGCAGCCAGCAATTCATTCGACCAGCGCGTCGTAGCCTTCGCCACTGAACTGGATCAGGCAGAAGCCGTGCCCGAACGGATCGGCCAGCACGGCGATACGGCCCCAGCGGCGCTCGCGCACCGGTTGCTCGAGCATCGCCCCGGCCGCGACCGCACGCATCAACGCGGCATCGATGTCCTCCACCACCCAGTCCAGGTGCAGCGGGGTCCAGTGGCGCTCGTAGTCACGCACGTCGCCGTCTTCGGTGGCGGCGCTGCCAGCCTCGTTCTGCAGCAGATAGAGCGGTGTTGGCCCACCGAGCAGTTCCACCGCGCCGGTACCGAGCCGACGACCGATGCGCAATCCAAATGAGGCCAGGTAGAACGCTTCGGCGGCGGCCAGGTCGGGCACGTCGATGTTGATGATGAAGTTGCGGGCAGTGGCGTTCATGGCAGTGATTTCCAGCATCCGGTGATTGCAGTCTAGTCCCGCCACCTGTTGCTGCCGGTTCATCTCCTGCGAGGATTCGGGCAAGCTGGGCGACCTCTATCGACAAGGACTTCCATGAGCGCGCTATCCGACATCGAACAGGCCACCGGCCAGGCCTTCCCGCCCCTGTTCAAGCAGTTGCATGCAGCGGGTCGGTTGAGCTGGGGCAGTCCGCATCCGGAATGGTCCGAGGTGGTGTTCCCGACGCTGCAGGCGGATCCGCCGGTGCTGCTGTACGCGCAGGAATACGAACCACTGGAACACGATGAGCTGCTCGAAGCGTGGCAGGAGCTGACCGCCGAGGATCATTACAATCCCCTGCGTCCCGACCTGCAGTTGCTGCCGTTTGCGCGGACCGGCGGCGGCGACAGCTACTGCTTCTGGAGCAACGCGCCCGATTCTGCCGAGCCGCCCGTCGTGCTCGTGTGGCATGACGATGATCGTGCCGATGTGCTGGCCGCCAACTACCAGGATTTCCTGTTCCGCAAGATGGTCGAAGCCGTTGCCGACTACCAAGCGCCGTATACGCTGCTGTCGCACGGCGAGCTGGCCGGCAATCTGCAGCGCTGGCTGCAGAGCCACCAGTCGTTCCTGCGCGGCGACCAGTTCGCGGCGTTGCAGCGGTTGTTCGCCCGCGTTGACGATATTGAAGAAGGAAACATCAGCGAAGACGACGCACAGGCCATCGTCGTTGAAGTGATCGGCTTCGAGCGGTTGGACGAGTCGTTCGCTTACGTGCGCGAGGAGGCTTGAACCAAGGGTCGGAGCCGCACCTGTGGCGGGGATCCGACCCCGTGCGGGATCAGCCTGCGGCCGGGTAATCGAGGTAGCCTGCCTCGCCGCCCCCGTAATAGGTGCTGCGGTCCGGCGTGGCCAGCGCGACGTTGCGCTGCAGGCGCTCGACCAGATCCGGGTTGGCGATGAACGGCTGGCCAAACGCGGCCAGGTCGATGGTGCCAGCTTCGACCAGCTGCAGGGCGCGTTCGCGGGTCATGCCACCTGCCAGGATGACGGTGCCGCCGTAGGCCTGCTTGAACTGCCGCAGGAACACCTCGCCCAGCACCGACTGGCCCGCCTGCAGGTTGTCGTTGAGATGCACATAGGCCAGGCCGCGCTTGCCCAGCTCCTCGGCCAGGTACAGGTAGGTGGCCTCGTTGTCGGGGTAGAACGGCATGTCGAAGGTGAGGTTGTTCGGCGCCAGGCGCACGCCGATCCGCTGCGCACCGATGCGCTGGGTCATCGCATCGACGGTCTCCAGGATCAAGCGCGCACGATTGGGCAACGAGCCGCCATAGCGGTCCTCGCGCTGGTTGATGAGCGGGTTGAGGAACTGTTCGAACAGGTAGCCGTTGGCGGCATGCAGTTCGATGCCATCGAAACCGGCGGCGATGGCGTTGTCGGCGCCGCGCGCGAAGTCGTCGACGATGCCGGGGATCTCTTCGGTGGCCAGCGCACGTGCCGGCGTGGGATCGGCGTGGCCGCGGCTGCCGTCGTCCAGATAGACGAACGAGGTGTTCTTCGGTGCGCTGGCGACCGGCCGGGTACCGGCGCTTACCGGTTGGCCACCGTCGGGCTGCAGCGAGTAATGCGACATGCGGCCGACGTGCCAGAGCTGGGCGAAGATCGTGCCCTGTGCGGCATGCACCGCCTCGGTGACGAGCTTCCACCCGGCAACCTGCTTGGCCGACCAGATACCCGGCACGTCGATGTAACCCTGGCCCTGCGGCGAGACCGGGGTGCCTTCACTGATGATCAGGCCGGCGCTGGCGCGCTGCCGGTAGTACTGCGCGGTGAGTTCATTGGCCACCGCGCCGGGGTTGCGGGCGCGGGTCATCGGGGCCATCACGATGCGGTTGCGCAGGGCGATGCCTGCCAGATCGAAGGGGCGGAACAGGGCGGCGGTCATGTCGGTCATCTTGGTGCGGGGAGGAGGCGCCAGCGGCGCGATGCACACAGAATGGAGTTGACATGCAGGCGCATAAAGCGCTTCGATCTCCCCAGGTGCGGGACTATTTGTCCCCAATGGAGCGCGATAGATGCTGCCGCTGGAATCATTGAATGGCCTGGTCACGTTCGTTACCACGGCCCGCTCAGGCAGCTTCACCGAGGCTGCCGACGCGCTGGGCATCTCACGCTCGGCGGTCGGCAAGGCCATCGCCCGGCTGGAAGCGCGGCTGGGCGTGCGCCTGTTCCACCGCACCACGCGGCGCATCGCGCTGACCACCGACGGCGAAGCGTACTACGCATCGTGTGCGGCGGCGCTGGAAGAAATCTCCGCCGCCGAGGCCTGCCTGGGGTCGGCCGGCCTGCCCAGCGGACGGCTGCGCATCGACATGCCATCCTCGTTCGGGCGCCTGGTGGTGCTGCCGGTGCTGCTGCGCCTGTGCCGGCAATACCCGGACCTGCAACTGACGATGACCTTCACCGATCACTTCGTCGATCCGGTCGAAGAGGGCATCGACCTGCTGATCCGCTTCGGCGGATTGCACCAGGCCGAGCATCTGGTCGCGCGCCGGCTGGGTCGCCAACGACTGGTCACCTGCGCATCGCCGGAGTACCTGCAGGCGCATGGCGTGCCGGCCTCCGTGGAGGATCTGGCGCAGCACCGCAGCGTCGTTGGTTTCCGCCACGGCCAGCCGGTGGCGTGGCGGATCGGCAGGGACGATGCCGAGGGAACGTTCATCCCGAATGCGACCTACCAGCTCAACGATGGTGACGCGGTGATCGATGCGGCCATCGCTGGGCTGGGCATCTGCCAGATGCCCGTTTCACTGGTACGCCGTCATCTGGAATCCGGGGCGCTGCAATCGGTGCTGGATGCGCACATGCAGCGGCATATCGACATCCATGCGCTGTGGCCACCGACCCGCCACCTGCGGCCCAAGGTGCGCTACGTGGTAGATGAGCTGGCGCGGTTGGCGGCTCAGGGCGTGTTTGATTGAGCGTAGGGCATCAGTAGTTGATGATCCGGGCGGACGTGTCTTCGCCTTCCTGAAGTGCTTCAAACACCTCGGCCAGAAGCGCGATCAGATCGCGCCCATGTGAGGTGACGAAGTAGGTCGCCAGGCTGTCGATGTCGCCAGCGATATCGTCTCCCCACGGTGGACGCTGGGTTCTATCCTCGAACGACCATATGACACGGGCTGGCGCAAGCTCGGCCAGCTCTCGGCGGACCCTATGTAGTTCGGCCAGCGCGGCGGCAGCATCTGATTGCTGCAGTCTGCCGGCGTATAGCTGATTCAAGAGGATTGGGAATCGACTTCCCCAGCCATTCGGCTCCAGGTTGCCGGATATGGTCGAGAAGAAGGCATAGAGAAACGCGCCACTGCCGATCTCATCGGTGATGCGCCCGGGTTGGATGCCAACACCCATTGCCTGGTTCCTGATTCTGCCGATCCTACAGCATGCCCCGATGCGTTAACGGTAGAAGCGCAATTGCTCTAATTGATTGATATGAAAGGATTCAACGGCACTATCGCGGAGGCGGGAGATGCCATTTCCGTCACTTTGCCAATACGCATGTATACTATCCCCCAGTATAGTTCCGAGCTGGCCCGCCATGCCGCACTCCCCCGAAGAGAAGAAGAAGGTCCTGGCCCGCGTGCGCCGCATCCGCGGCCAGTGCGATGCGCTTGACCGCGCGCTCGAAGCTGGCGCCGACTGCGGGCCGGTGCTGCAGCAGATCGCCGCCATCCGTGGCGCGGTCAACGGCCTGATGTCCGAGGTGATGGAGGCCCATCTGCGCGAGGAATTCGGCCAGCCCGCCGCCTCCGACGAACAACGCGCCGAACGCGTGCGCGACATGAGCGCGTTGATCCGCTCGTACCTGAAGTAAACGACGGCGCAACATGGCGCCGCCCATCCTGTCATTGCCTGTCTCTGGAGAGTCCACCCATGAAATCCCGTGCCGCCGTCGCCTTTGGTCCCGGCCAGCCGCTGCAGATCGTCGAGATCGACGTCGCCCCGCCGAAGAAGGGCGAAGTGCTGGTGAAGATTACCCACACCGGTGTCTGCCACACCGACGCGTTCACCCTGTCCGGCGATGACCCGGAAGGCCTGTTCCCGGTGGTGCTGGGCCATGAAGGCGCCGGCATCGTGGTGGAAGTGGGCGAGGGCGTGACCAGCGTCAAGCCGGGCGACCACGTGATTCCGCTGTATACCGCCGAGTGCGGCGAGTGCCTGTTCTGCAAGAGCGGCAAGACCAACCTGTGCGTGTCGGTGCGCGCCACCCAGGGCAAGGGCGTGATGCCCGATGGCACCAGCCGCTTCAGCTACAACGGCGAGCCGCTGTATCACTACATGGGCTGCTCGACCTTCAGCGAGTACACCGTTGTTGCCGAAGTCTCGCTGGCGAAGATCAACCCGGACGCCAACCCGGAACACGTCTGCCTGCTCGGCTGTGGCGTCACCACTGGCATCGGCGCGGTGCACAACACCGCCAAGGTGCAGGAAGGCGACAGCGTGGCGGTGTTCGGCCTGGGTGGCATCGGCCTGGCGGTGATCCAGGGTGCGCGCCAGGCCAAGGCCGGCCGCATCATCGCGGTGGACACCAATCCGTCCAAGTTCGAACTGGCGCGCGAATTCGGCGCCACCGACTGCATCAACCCGAAGGACTTCGACAAGCCGATCCAGCAGGTCATCGTGGAAATGACCACCTGGGGTGTGGACCACAGCTTCGAGTGCATCGGCAACGTCAACGTGATGCGCGCGGCGCTGGAATGCGCGCACCGTGGCTGGGGCCAGAGCGTGGTGATCGGCGTGGCCGGTGCCGGGCAGGAGATCTCCACCCGCCCGTTCCAGCTGGTAACCGGCCGCAAGTGGATGGGCACTGCCTTCGGTGGCGTGAAGGGCCGCAGCCAGCTGCCGGGCATGGTCGAGGACGCGATGAAGGGCGACATCGAACTGGCCCCGTTCGTCACTCACACCATGGACCTGGACAGGATCAACGACGCCTTCGACCTGATGCATGAAGGCAAGTCGATCCGTTCGGTGGTCCACTACTGAGGCGCGGCGTGGGCTGGTTCGATGCCCTGCGCCGGCCGCGTGCGGAAGACCCGCGCGCGGCCCTGGTGGCGCCGATCGAGCAGGCGTTGCGTGCGCTGGGCTGGGTCGACGGCGAGGTGGGACCACCGCGTGCGGTGACTTCGGCCTTCGGCAGCGACGATGGCATACCGTTCGAGCAGTGGCTTGCGCAGGTATTCCTGCCGCGCCTGCACGAAGCCCGCGCCGACGGCCAGTGGCCACCGCGCAGCGACGTGGCGGTGGCGGCGTACCGCAATCTGGATGGCCAGCCTGGCGTCGAATCGCTTCTGCGCCTGCTGTCGCAGCTGGATGAGTTGATCAACACACGTGACGGCTGACGCCGCCGCGCAGGAGAGCACCATGGAACGCATTGAACACCGCGCCTGTTTCGGCGGCTGGCAGGACGTCTACCGGCATCATTCCACCACGCTGGGCTGCGACATGCAGTTCGCCGTGTACCTGCCGCCGCAGGCGGAAACGCAGAAGCTGCCGGTGCTGTATTGGCTGAGCGGCCTGACCTGCACCGAGCAGAATTTCATCACCAAGGCCGGCGCGCAGCGCTATGCGGCCGAGCACGGTGTGATCATCGTCGCGCCCGACACCAGCCCGCGCGGTGATGACGTTGCCGATGCCGAGGGCTACGACCTGGGCAAGGGGGCAGGCTTCTACCTCAATGCCACCCGTGCTCCGTGGGCGAAGCACTACCGCATGCACGACTACGTGGCGCAGGAACTGCCGGCGCTGATCGAGGCGAACTTCGCGGTGACCGACGCGCGCGCGATCAGTGGCCATTCGATGGGAGGCCATGGCGCGCTGGTGATCGCGCTGCGCAACCCCGGGCGCTATCGCAGCGTGTCGGCGTTTTCGCCGATCGTCGCGCCCAGCCACGTGTCGTGGGGGCAGAAGGCCTTCCATGCCTATCTGGGCGACAACCCGGCCGACTGGGCGCAATGGGATGCCTGCGAGCTGATCGCTATGGCTGACGAGCGCCTGCCGCTGCTGGTCGACCAGGGCGAGGCGGACGAGTTCCTGCAGACCCAGCTGCAGCCGCAGCGCCTGCAGCAGGCCTGCGCGGCCGCCGGCCATCCGCTGACCCTGCGTCTGCAGCCGGGCTACGACCACAGCTACTACTTCATCGCCAGCTTCATCGGCGAGCACATCGCCCACCACGCCCGCGCCCTGCAGGGCTGAGCGCGTTCCGGTGGTGCCGGCCGCTGGCCGGCACCACCGGAACGCCCAGGGATTCCCCGGAATTGCCGGCCAGCCGCCGGCACTACCATGGTGATGCACGCGGAGTGTCGTTTTGCCGCAGTGGATCACGCCGCTGTGGCGTGCCGGCGCGCTATCGTGCGCTCAGACGGCCTTGCGGATCGGGGGGATGCATGCCGGTAGTGCTGGCGCTGCTGTACGTGCTCTGCCATGGGCTGGCCGTGGCGTTCTGGCCGAGCCCGGCGGGCGTGGGCTCTTTCCTGTTCCTGACCGGCGCACCGCTGCTGGCCGCCGCCGCGTGCCTGGTGCGGGCGCAACGTGACCGCGCCGCTCTGGGCTGGCGTTCTACCGCGATGGCACTGCTGCTGTGGGCCGGTGGCATGACGTTCAACATGGTGGATGCGCTGGGCGCCGGCCGGGCTGACTTCACCCCACGCGTCAGCCTGTTGTTGTACGTGCTGTATGGCGTGCCGCTGGTGTTCATCCTGGCCCGGGCACGCCGCGAGCGCCCGAGCATCAGCCTGATCGATGCGGCGATGGCGGCGCTGCTGGGTGTGCTGTTCTTCGTGCACACCGCATCGTTCGCCGCCCGTGTCGAGGTCGACGCCCATGCCATGTCCAACATGCAGCGCATGTTCGACATCCAGAACCTGTGTATCGCCGCGTTCGCCGTGGTGCGATGGCTGGCCGGCGACGTGCCCGAACGGCGCAGGTTCTTCCGTGCACTGGCGTTGTACGCACTGGCCTATCTGCTGGCGGCCTACTACATCAACCACTACACCTCCGATGATGCATTCGGTGCGTTCAACGACCTGCTGATCGACGTCCCTTTTCTGCTGATCGCCTGCATGGCGCTGGACACGGCGCCGGACACAGGCACCACGGCACACCCGCGGCTGGCGAGGACGGTGCAGGCCGCCGGTCCGATCATCCTGCCGTTGCTGCTGCTGGTGGTCGGCACGCTGGTGGTCGATCATGCGCGGCCGTTGGCCGTCGCGGGCTTCGTCGTAGCCACCCTTGGTTTCGGCCTGCGCAGCGTCCTGCTGCAGACCGATCTGCTGGAGCGTCAGGCAGCGCTGGATCAACTGGCGCGGCAGGATGGCCTCACCGGCGTGGCCAATCGCCGCGAGTTCGACGCGCGGCTGACCTCCGAGTGGAATCGCGCGCGGCGCAGCGGCACCGAGCTGGGCCTGCTGCTGGTGGATATCGACCACTTCAAGGCCTTCAACGACCGGCACGGCCATCCGGCCGGTGATCGTTGCCTGCAGACGGTGGCCGGGGTGCTGAAGGGCGTCGCAGGTCGCGGCGGTGACAGCGTTGCGCGTTATGGCGGTGAAGAATTCGCTGTCATCGTGCCTGGAAGCCCACTGTCGGGCGTGCTGGCGCTGGCCGAGCGCCTGCGCGAAGCGGTCGAAGCGCTGCCATTGCCGGAAGGCCCGGTCAGCATCAGCGTCGGCGTGGGCTACCTGCACCCACCGGCGCTGGCCAGTGCCGACCAGCTGCTGGCCGATGCCGATGCCGGCCTGTATGCCGCAAAGCGTGCCGGCCGCAACCGGGTGGTCCTGCATGCGCGCGTGCTGGATGACGAGGGCAACGCGCACGGCACCATGGACTGTTGAGCGGACCAGCCCATGGCGTGCCGCCCGTCCAGGGACATCGCACTGGGTAGTGCCGGCCGGTGGCCGGCATCTCCTCGGTTGCCGGCCAGCGGCCGGCACTACCACGGCGTGGCCTCAACGCACGTCGCGCAGTTCCCAGTGGTGGCCGGCCAGCAGGCGCAGGCGCTGCTTGAACACGTCACTGTCGATACGGGTGGTGGCGACCAGGTTGATGCGCAGGTCCTTCTGCTCGCCGGTCACGGTGGCGTCCGGATCGGTCACGCCCCACTGCGGTTCCACCGCATCCGGGTCGGGTTGCTTGGCTTTCCAGCGCTCGAACAGCGTGCCGCTGCGCAGGGCGTCCTGCAGCTCTTCGGCGAAACCGGCGGCGCCCTGCGAATGGAAGGACAGGTCAGGGTCGTTGCCGCGGGCTTTGGACGGGTCGGGCAGGCTGATGTGGTACTGCGCAGGCATGAAGTTCTCCTTGAAGTGCGGCAAGACTGGCACAACCGCGGTGGAATCGATGTGCAGATTCCAGCCACGGTCGGCCTTCATTCAAACCGGTGTGGCCCATCGGCGAAACCCACCGTGACCGCGCCCTTGCCGACATTGACCATGCCGGTCAGGCTCATCACCGATTCGTAGACGGTCACGCCATGGCCGGCGCAGACCTCTTTCAGCTGTGCGTAGCCGGGCAGGGCACGCAGCTCGTCCAGTTCTCCGCCGTAGCTGACGCACACCGTCGGCGTCATCAGCCCGGCACGCACGCGCTGGCCGACCACCGCGAACAGCTTCTGCACGGCGCTGTCGAAGCCCTTGATCTTGGCGACCGGCCCGGTTTCGCCGCGGTAGCCGTGCAGCACCGGCTTGATGTCCAGTGCGCTGCCCAGCGCCGCACTGAGCAGGCCGACGCTGCGGTCGCCCTTATGCCGGGCGCGCGCACGCATGTAGTACAGATCACGGGTGACCATGTAGCCGTGCACGTTGCCGGCCAGTTCTTCCAGCCGCTCGCGGATCTGCTGCACGCTGGCGCCACTGTCACGCAGGCGAACCGCCTCCACCGCAGTCACCGCCTGCGCAGCGAACAGGTTCTGGGTATCGAGCACGCGCAGCGCGAACGGTGAGTTGTAGCCCGCTGCCTGCCGAACCGGCTTGTAATCGTTGAGGATGGCGAAGCTGGCCTGCAGCGCATTGTCGTGGATCGGGCTGCGGGTCTTGGTGATGGTCATGCAGAACACGTGGTCGTAATCGATGACCAGCTGCTGCAGGAACAGGTCGCGGATCTGGTTGACACTGAAGGGGATGGTCTCCGCCTCGGCACCGTGCTCGGCCACGTGTGCATGCAGGAAACTCAGCGTGGCCTGCTCATCGCGATGATCGGCCAGCACGGCTTCGCCGATGCGGACGGTGATCGGCAGCAGCACGATGTTGTGCTCGGCAATGAAGTCCTGCGGCAGGTCGCAGGCCGAGTCGACGACGATTCCGATGCGCATCCGCGGCTCCCCCTCCAGGGCGGTTGTAGGTTCGGAAACGTGAAATCTATCTCAAATTATGGCGTGGCGCGCGAGGGAAATGCGCCAGGCCCTGTTCAGCGACTGCGCTGCACGGCCACCGGAAGTTCGGCCAGGCGCTGCCATTCGGGCTGCTGCAGCAGGGCGGGATCGGCCAGCACGGCGGCCATCAACGGATGGGCGTCGTTGCCCCAGAACAGTTCGTCATCGATGGCCAGGGTCGGTACCCCGAACACGCCGGCAGCAATGGCGGCCTCGGTGTTCCTCCGCAGCTGCTCCTTGACCGCGGGGGCCGCGATGGCGCTGGCGACATCCTCGATGCCCAGCCGCGCAGCCGGTTCGCGCAGGGCCTCGGCGCTATCGGCGGCATTGCCGTCGCGCCAGATCCAGTCGAACAGCACGTCCACCGCCTGCACGCTGCCACCGGCGGCCAGGCACAGCCGCAGGGCAGACAACGGGTTGAACGGGTGGCCCGGCGGGAACCGCAGCGGTGTGCCTTCGGCCTGCGCAGTCCACAGCAGCTGGCGGTACATGAAGCGGCGCTTGGCCGGAATCTCGGCCGGCCCGAGGTTGCCCAGGTGATGCAGCACCGCACCGAAGGCGATCGGCACGGTCTGAATCTGTGCGAACTGGGGCAGCTGCTTCAGCTTCTGCCAGTGCAGGTAGGAATAGGGCGAGACGAAGTCGAAGTACCAGCGCAGGGTGGCCATGCGGGTTTCCTTGGATGACTGGAGGTCAGGGCTGCGCGTTGCGCTGCAGGTAGCGGTCGCGCAGCTCGGTCTGGCGCGAGCGCATCGGCATCGCCCGGCCGCCCAGCCAGACCTGTTCGGCATAGTGCGCCACGTCCAGCGGGTCGCCTTCCCACAGCACCAGGTCGGCACGCTTGCCCGGCTCGATGCTGCCGATCTGGTCGGCCACGCCGAACGCCTGCGCCGGCACCCGGGTCAGGCCGGCCAGGCCGTCGGCCCAGGGCAAACCGTTGGCCACGGCATTGCCGGCCAGCTGGCGCATCTTGCGGGCGTTGTGCGAGGCGTCGCCACGCTGCACGAACGAGACCGCCACGCCGGAACGTTGCAGGCGTGCCGCATTTTCCAGCGTGGCGCCGATCTGGTCGAAGTTGGCCGGCAGGTTGGACAACACATCGACGAACACCGGTACCTGTGCGGCGGCCAGCTCCGGCGCCAGCTGCCAGGCTTCGCTGCCACCGGCGATGGCGATCTTCACCTTTTCGCGGGCGGCCCAGCGCAGCAGCTGGCGAATGTCCGCCGCGCGGTCCACCTCCACCACGATGCGGCCGTGCCCGGCCAGGTAGCGGCTGAGCGTGCGGCGCCCGGCCGGCGTCAGCAGCGCGTGCGGTGAGTCCGCGGCAACCTGGCCACGCGCCTCGTCCACCATCTGCTGCAGCAGCATCCATTGCGCTGCACGCGACTGCCCGGTCAGCTCCACTGCGGCCGACCCCAGGCGCAGGAACAGCGCGCGCGGCCCGAGGGGATCGGCGCTGCCGTCCAGCCGCATCACGCCACCCTGGCCTGCAACGAAGCCGCCGCCGGTGGCCGCCCCCAGGGCGGTGAAGCCGATGCCGTCCAGGCGTGCCACCGGGATCAGCACCGAGGCCGGGTTGTACGCCAGGGTGACATCGAACTCGGGGCGCAACGGTTGTTCGCCGATCTTCAACGTGCTGTCGACCGTGCTCGCTTCACCGGAGACCTCTTCGATGCCGATCTCGGTGATGCCCCCGAACAGCGCCGGTGTCAGCGGGCGGCCATCGGCCTCGACCACGCTGGCCCCGGCCGGGGCGGACAGCCCGCTGCCGACTGCGCGGATGATCCCGCCCTGCACCAGCACATCGGCGTGCTGCAGGCTGCCGCGCGTGCTGGCCGTATGCACGGTCGCGTTTCGCACCAGCAGGTCCTGCGCCTGCGCGGATGCGGAGAGGCAGGCCAGCACCATGACCGTAGCGCCGAGCCATGCCCGGCGACGCTTGTTCAACGCGCCCATCAGTGCACCTCCTGGCCAAGCTGGAAGTCGGAACGTGGCGTGGCCGCAGGTGCGCTGCGGTCGTACAGGCGGCGGCCGTCGATGAAGACCTGCTCGGCCAGCGCGTACGAGCTGAAGGGGTTGCCGTTCCACACCACCACGTCGGCCATCTTGCCGGCCTCCAGGGTGCCGGTCTGGCCTTCAATCCCCAGCGCCCTGGCGGCGTTGGCGGTCATCCAGGTGATGGCGTGTTCGGGGGGGATCTCCGGCATGCGTGCGCGGCGCGCGGCGGCGATCACCTTGGCCGCTTCCTGGTTCAGGCGCTGGATGCCTTCGGGTGAATCGGAATGGACGATGGCGCAGCTGTTCTTCGGGCGATCGACCAGTGCGATGTTCTCCGGAATGCCGTCGAAGGCTTCCATCTTGAAGCCCCACCAGTCGGCCCACAGCGCGCCGCAGACGCCGTCGGCGGCCAGCCGGTCGGCCAGCTTGTAGGCCTCCACGCCGTGGTGGAAGGCGGCCACCTTGAAGCCGAATTCCTTGGCCAGGTCGAGCATGGTGGCCATCTCGTCGGCGCGGTAGCAATGGATATGCACGCGGATGTCGCCCTCGATCGCACCGGCCAGCGTGTCCAGCTTGAGATCGCGCTTGCCGCCGGCATCACCGGCGCTGTCGCCCTTGTCGCTGCCGAACCAGCTCCTGCGCTTGGCCGGCTTCGGTTTGTTCTTGGCGATGTAGTCGGCGGCATCGATGAAGGCGGCGCGGTAACCGGCAACGTTGCCCATCCGCGTGGCCGGAGCGACGCCCTTGCCTCCGCCGTACACCCGCTTCGGGTTCTCGCCACAGGCCATCTTCAGTCCCCACGGTGCGCCGGGAAACTTCATCGCCTGGTAGGTGATGGCGGGGACGTTCTTCAGGGTCACACCACGACCACCGACCAGGTTGGCCGAGCCCGGCAGCACCTGCATGCTGGTCACGCCGCCGGCCAGTGCGGTGGCGAAACCCGGGTCCTGCGGCCACACCGAGTGCTCGGCCCAGACGTTGGCGGTGACCGGCGCGGTCATCTCGTTGCCGTCGCTGTGCGCGCCGACGCCCGGGCTGGGGTACACGCCCAGGTGCGAGTGCACGTCGATCAGGCCGGGTGTGACCCACTTGCCCTGCGCATCGATGCGGGTGACACCGGCATCGGCCTGCAGCTGGCGGCCGACGGCAACGATGCGGCCCTCGCGCAGCAGCACGTCGGCGTTGTCCAGGCGCTGGCCGGTGCCGGTCAGCACGGTGGCGTTCTGGATCAGCACCGGTGCATCGGGGTGTGCCTGGTAGGTGCTGGGGTAGGGATCGGCGACGAAGCGCGAGGCGCCCACCGCCGGTGCCGTGCTCAATGAAACCAGCGCCAGTGCCACCCCGGTGCGCAACAACGTCGATGCCATGCAGTTCCCCTTGCAGCCTGGTCCAACCGCCGACGCTAGCCCGGAGGCGGCGGGCTTGCCAAGTGACCTTCTTCACAGGCCTGCCGACGGTAGCTCGACGGCACCGGCCGGGTGGCTGAAAATACCCGGTCCCACGCCGTACCGGACCGCCCATGAAGAGCAAGCAGGAAATCGTCGACAACTGGCTGCCGCGCTACACCGGCGTGCCGCTGGACCAGTTCGGCCAGCACATCCTGCTGACCAACTTCGGCGGCTACCTGCACACCTTTTCCGAGCTGACCGGTGCGCCCATCATCGGCCTGGACCGGCCGATGGCCAGCGCCACCATCGATGGCATCACCATGATCAACTTCGGCATGGGCAGCCCCAATGCCGCGATCATCATGGACCTGCTGTCGGCAGTGATGCCCAAGGCGGTACTGTTCCTGGGCAAGTGCGGTGGCCTCAAGCGCAAGAACCAGCTGGGTGACCTGGTGCTGCCGATCGCGGCGATCCGCGGCGAAGGTACGTCGGGCGACTACCTGCCGCCGGAAGTGCCAGCCTTGCCGGCGTTTGCGCTGCAGCGTGCAGTCTCGACCATGATCCGCGACCTCGGCCACGACTACTGGACCGGCACCGTCTACACCACCAACCGCCGGGTCTGGGAGCACGACGAGGCCTTCAAGGAGCGGCTGCGGGCGATGCGCTGCATGGCCATCGACATGGAAACCGCCACGGTGTTCGCGGCCGGTTTCGCCAACCACATTCCCAGTGGCGCGCTGCTGCTGGTCTCGGACCAGCCGATGATCCCCGACGGGGTCAAGACCGAGGCTTCCGATGCCAAGGTCAGCTCCCAGTTCGTGGAAAACCATATCCAGATCGGTATCGAGGCGCTTAAGCTTATCCGGCGCAACGGCAAGTCGGTCCGCCACCTGCGCTTCGATGAATGATGATGATGGCCTGGCGCGGCGCGCCGGCCCTGGGGAGTAGGTCATGGACGTTGCCGCGCAAGTGGTGGATTTCTGGAAAGAAGCGGGCCCTGCGAAGTGGTTCGCCCGCGACGATGCGTTCGACGCGCAGTTCCGCCAGTTGTTCCTGGATGAGCATTTCGCCGCCGCTTCGCGTGGGCGTGAACACTGGCTGGGCAGTGCCGAGGGCGCACTGGCGCTGATGCTGCTGCTGGACCAGTTCCCGCGCAACTGCTTCCGCGGTACTGCCCATTCCTATGCCACCGATGGCCTGGCCCGGCACTACGCCATGCGCGCCATCGAGGAAGGCCTGGACCTGCAGCTGGTGCCGAAGCTGCGCGCCTTCATCTACCTGCCGTTCGAGCACTCCGAGGACCCGTTGGACCAGGACCGTTCGGTGGCGATGTTCGATGTGCTGGGCGACAAGGAATACCTGCAGTACGCCGAGCTGCACCGCGACATCATCCGCCGCTTCGGCCGTTTCCCGCACCGCAACGCCGTGCTGGGGCGCATTCCCTCGCCGGAGGAACTGGACTACCTGGCCGAAGGCGGTTTCGCCGGCTGAAAGAAAGGGGACGGAGGGGATTAAGTCGTTTGTGGCATAAACGACTTAATCCCCTCCGTCCCCTTTTTTTGGGGGCCAGATCCGCTTTCCGCAGGAAAGGGCGCTGACCCCGCGCCGTCAATCAGTACTTCGGCACGCCGTTGTCGACGTCTTCCGACCAGGCGTTGATGCCGCCGGTCACGTTGAACACCTTGGTGAAGCCCAGGGCGCGGAACTGCTCGGCGGCCTGCGCGCTGCGACCACCGTGGTGGCACATGAAGGCCAGTGCGGTGTCCTTCGGCAGGGCTTCCAGCGCGGCACGGCCGTTGCCGTCGAAGGTCTTGAACGGCACGCCGACGGCGGCGATCTCACGTTCGTCGGCCGGGCGCACGTCCACCAGGGTGATGTTGCCGGCACGCACCAGGTCGTCGGCATCGCGCACGCTGATTTCCTGCACCGGCTTGGGCGCGTTCGGGTTGTCGATGGCCAGGCCCTTGCCGCGGATGTCGTCCACCCAGTCGATGGTGATGCCGTTGGCGCGACGGGCACTGGCCAGGTCGAACTGCACGCGCAGGCCATTGGACTCGGCAGCGATCGCGCCTTTGTCGTGCGGGGCCAGCTGGAAGTTCGGCTGGAAACCGGCGTCGATGGACAGCTGCAGGGCCGCGCCCGGGGCATCGGCCAGCGCGCCCTTGAGCATTTCCACGGCGGCCGGGGTGACGGTGATGCTCGGCGGGGTACGGTCCGGCGCAGCCAGGCCCAGCACGCTGCTCAGCTCGCCGCTGGCGGCCATCTGCAGCACGATGTCGCTGCCGCCGACCAGTTCGCCGTCGATGTACAGCTGCGGGATGGTCGGCCAGTCGCCATAGGCCTTGATGCCTTCACGGATTTCCTGGTCGGCCAGCACATTGACGTGGGCGAACTCGACGCCCAGGTCCTGCAGGGCACCCACGGCCTTGGCCGAGAAACCGCACTGCGGCATCGACGGCTGGCCCTTCATGAACAGCACGACGCGGTTGGCGTTGAGGATGGATTCGATGCGCGAACGCAGGGCGGGATCGAGGGACATGGACGTCGGGGTTCCGGGAATTCGAACCATCGATTCTACCCCTCATGGCATCATGGGGGATGAGCAACGCAGGAACATTGCATCGCATTCCGACCCGGCCCTGGCGCTGGCTGCCCTGGCTGGTGGCGTCGCAGCTGCTGGTGATCCTGGTCTGGGTCCTGGCGGGCTGGCACTGGGGGTTGCCGCTGATGGTGGCCAGCCACGCGCTGTTCTTGGTGCCGGTGTTCCTGCCCAACAGTCGCTTCTATGCGCCGGTGCTGAGCCGGTTGCCGGATGCCGGCAACAGCGTCTGGTTGACCATTGATGACGGTCCTGGCCCGGAAACCCGTGCCGTCCTCGACCTGCTGGACCGCCACCAGGCCCACGCTACCTTTTTCCTGGTGGGCGAGCGCGCGCTGGCGCAGCCGGAACTGGTGCAGGAGATCCTGCGCCGCGGCCACGACCTGGGCAACCACAGCCACAGCCATCCGCAGGCGCGCTTCTGGCGGCTGGGCCCGGCGGCGATGCGCGCCGAGATCGAGGGCTGCCAGCACGCGCTGCAGGCGGTAAGCGGTCGCCCGGTGCGCTGGTACCGCTCGGTGGTGGGCATGACCAATCCGTTCGTGGCGCCGGTGCTGCAGCGGCTGGGCCTGGTCCGGGTCGGCTGGAGCGCGCGCGGCTTCGACGGCATCGGTTGCACGGCGCAGGGGGTGCTCGACCGCCTGCTGCCGGATCTGCGACCGGGGGCCATCGTGCTGCTGCATGAGGGGGCCGCCCACGGCCACAACCTGGCGATCATCGAGGGCGTGCTGCAGGCACTGGACGAGCGCGGGCTGAAAGCGCGGCTGCCGGTCCCGTAACGCCGGCCCTGGTGATGTAGAGCAGCCGGGCATGGGCTCGGCTCTACAAGGGGGGCGCTACTGTAGCGCCCGAGCCGATGCTCGGGCGGCGGTGCGCAGCACCGGAAAAACGTCGCAGCGCGGCTCTACAGCGCGGGGCGTTCGGCCACCAGCAACCAGCTGTTGAATGGCGTGCGCCCATGCAGGGGACGCGGCGCCGTCACCTGCAATCCGGCCTCGGCCAGTGTCGCTTGCAGCACGTGCGGGTCGGGGTAGTGGCGCGGCCGCGTGCCCATCCAGCCGACCAGCCAGGCCAACCGGTCCGCCACCCGCGTGGTGCGGTCGCGACCATCGCCGGTGGCCAGCGGCGTGCGCAGCAGCAGGCGGCCGCCGGCGGCCACCCGCGCGCTGGCCGCACGCAGCAGTGCCAGTTGTGGGCCCGCGTCCAGGTACTGCAACACATCCAGCAACAGGACGTGTCCGGGCTGCGCCGGCAGTGGCGCCTGCACGTCCAGGCAGTCGAAGCGCACAGCGTGCAGGCCGGTGGCGGCACGCTGGGCACGGGTGATCTTGCCGGCATCCACGTCCACGCCGAGGTAGGGGTGGGTGCCGCCGCGCTGGCGCAGCACATGGGCGAACAGCCCCAACCCGCAGCCCAGGTCCAGCACCGGCTGCCCGTCGTCGCGCAGATGCTGCAGCACGCCGTCATACAGCGGGTCGCTGCCGAGCTTGCCGCGGGTGTAGTAGTAGTCGCGATGGCTGCCCCAGGCCCGTGCCGGGCGGAACGCTTCGGCGATCGCGCGGGCCTGCGGGGCGGTCAGCGGTGTGCAGGGCAGGGGCGGGCCGTTCCGTGGCTTACCATCCATCGTGTCAGTCCGTTCCGCCGAGCAGGCGTGCGGCGACCGGCAGCGCGCGCGCGCTCCACAATGCGTACATCCGCGCCGACGGGTGCAGGCCGTCTTCGGCGATCATTGCCGGGTTGCCGCCCTGGTCACGGCTGATGTCGGTGATGTCGACGAAGGCCACGCCCTGCTGGGTGCTGATCACCTCGGCCGCTGCGTTGAACTCGTCGGTCTCGATCTCGATGGTGGCCAGGTCGCGGCCGCTGCCGGCACCGAACGGCGTCGCGCCCCAGTCGGGGAAGGACAGCACCAGCACGCGCCCGGGGCGGCCACCGGCAAAGCCGATCGCCCGCTGCAGCAGGGCCTGGAACTGTACGCGGTACTCGTCCAGCGGCCGGCCGCGGTACTGGTTGTTGACGCCGATCAGCAGGCTGACGAAATCGAACGGGCCCTGGGGCGCAGCCGCATCGATGCCGGCGTCCAGCTCGTCGGTGGTCCAGCCGGTGGTGGCGATGGTCTGCGGGTCGGCCAGCGCCACATCCTGCGCACGCAGGGCGGCGGCCAGCTGGTGCGGCCAGCGGTCTTCGACGGCAACGGCTTCTCCGACGGTGTACGAGTCGCCCAGCGCCAGGTAGGACAGCGCCACCGCTCAGGCCACCGAACGGCGCGGCTTCAGCGGCACGACCTTGGTCGCGTCCTCGGCACGCCGGGCCAGCACGCGGTCGATGCGGGCGAACACATCGCGCATCACCGAGGCTTCCGGCAACAGGGTCACGCGGAAATGATGGCGGTAGGGCACGTTGAAGCTGGAACCCGGTACCACCAGCACGCCTTCGTTGTTCATCAGGTCCAGCGCGAAGGTGTGGTCGTCAAAGCCCTTGGCAGCGGCACCGACCACGGCCGGGAACGCATACAGCGCACCGGCCGGCGCGACCAGCGACAGGTGCTCGCTGGCTTCGCAGGCGTCGATCACCGCGCGGCGGGTTTCATACAGGCGGCCGCCCGGGGTGCACAGTTCGGAGATGGTGTCCGGGCCGTTCACTGCGGCCTCGATGGCGTACTGGCCCGGTACGTTGGCGCACAGGCGCAGCGCGCCCAGCAGGTCCAGCGCGGCGCGGAAGTCGCCCAGGCGCGCGTCGTCGCCGCTGAGATGGGCCCAGCCCACACGCCAGCCGCAGGCACGGTGCACCTTGCTCAGGCCGCTGAAGGTCAGGCACGGATGGTCGCCGGCCAGCGGCGCGACCGGCTGGAACACCGCATCGTCGTACAGGATCTGGTCGTAGATCTCATCGACCAGCAGCAGCAGGTTGTGGCGGCGTGCGATCTCGACCACGCGCTCCAGCAGTTCGCGCGGGTAGCTGGCGCCGCTGGGGTTGTTCGGGTTGATCAGCACGATGGCGCGGGTGCGCGAGGACACCAGCGTCTCGATCTCGCTCGGGTCCGGCTGGAAGCCGTTTTCGGCGGCGCAGCGGTAGTACACCGGTCGGCCATCGTTGAGGATGGTGGAGGCCGACCACAGCGGGTAGTCCGGCGACGGCACCAGCACCTCATCGCCCGGATTGAGCAGTGCGCGCAGCGACAGGTCGATCAGCTCGCTGACACCGTTGCCGACGAACACGCGGTCCGGATGTGCATCCGGTGCGCCGCGGCGGGCGTAGTAATCGGCGATGGCTTCACGCGCCACCGGCAGGCCCTGCTGGTGGGTGTACGGGTCGGTGCGGCCCATGTCGTCGGCGATCGCGCGCTGCAGGTGCTCGGGTGCGCGGAAACCGAAGTTGCCCGGGTTGCCGATGTTGAGCTTGATCAGCTTGCGGCCCTGCGCCTCCAGCTCCCGCGCTCGCCGGGCCAGTTCTCCGCGGATTTCGTAGCGCACTTCGGAAAGGCGCTCGCGGATGGCCAGGGGCTTGGGCGAGATGGTGGACATGAGGCTGGGCCGTCAAAAGGCATGGGGATTCCATCCTACCGGAATTGCTGCAGTGCATGGCAATGGCTCCGGGCCTGCCATTGCTGGGCTGGCCGGGGGCCGTCACAGGTAGAATGGCGGCGATGACCCAGACCCCCGATTTCATCGCCCTGCAGACCATCGGCTGGCCCTGGCCGGGCCCGGCGCAGCAGGCCGACTGGCAGGCCGAGATGGCCGCACACCCGCAGGCCCGCCCGGCGCGGGTGATCGAGCAGCACCGGACCCATTACGTGGTGGCCGATGGCCCGGATGCGGCGATCAAGGCCGAGTCACTGCCGGAATGGCAGCGCCCGCGCTTTCCCAGCCACGAGCGGCCGGCCGTGGGCGACTGGGTGCTGCTGGACGGCGTCCGCATCGTCGCGCTGCTGCCACGTCGCACCGCGATCAAGCGTGGCGCCGCCGGTGAGCACTACCACCAGCAGGTGATCGCAGCGAACATCGATACGGTGTTCATCGTCTGTGGGCTGGATGCCGACTTCAATCCGCGCCGCATCGAGCGCTACCTGCTGCTGGTCGGCGGTGGCGGCGCCGAACCGGTGGTGGTGCTGACCAAGGCCGACCAGACCGAGTACAGCGAGGATGCGCTGGCAGTGCTGGAAGAGCTGGAGATGCAGGGCATCGCGCTGCATGCGATCAATGGCCTGGATGCCGACAGCGTGGCGGTGCTGCGGCCGTGGCTGGGCCCGGGGCGCACGGTGGTGCTGGTGGGCTCCTCCGGTGCCGGCAAATCCACGCTGACCAACACCCTGCTCGGCGAGCAGCGGATGAAGACCAACGCGGTGCGCGCCAACGATTCGCGCGGCCGCCACACCACCACCCATCGCGCGTTGATGCCGCTTCCGACCGGCGCCTGCCTGATCGACACCCCCGGCATGCGCGAGCTGAAACCGACCGGCGAAGAAACGCTGTCCGAAGGTGGCTTCGCCGATATCGAAGCGCTGGCCACGCAGTGCCGTTTCAACGACTGCAAGCATCAGCAGGAACCGGGCTGCGCTGTTCGTGCAGCGATCGACGCTGGCGAGATCGAAGAGAGCCGGCTGCTGAACTACTTCAAGCTGAAGGAAGAAGTGGCTGCCGCTGCCGCCAAGCTGGCGGTGCGCCAGGCCGAGACCGCGCAGGAACGTGGCGGCAAGAAGGGCAAAGGCCAGCAGTTCCGCCCGGCCGGAAAGCCACGCCGGCGCTGACAGTGCAGCCGAGCGTGGGCTCGGCTCTACAACCGTTGTATCCCGGGACACCTTGTAGCGCCCGAGCCAATGCTCGGGCGGCGGCGCACTGCGCCTGGCACGGCAGGGCGCTATAGTCCGCGCATGGAACCGACCGCGACGCTGGACCGTGAGGTGGCCCACCATGCAGCGCTCGATGCGCGCCTGGTCGAGGCCGTGGGAGGCATCCGCCTGCTGGGGCTGACCAGCTGGCCGGCCACGGTGCAGGTACCGTTCCTGGACAGCGTGGCGCGCGGCCAGCCGGTGCTGCCGAAGGTGGATTACCCTCGGCTGGACTTCAGCGAAGAGCGCCGTGCGCTGGCCGCGATCGCCGCCGACTGCGATGACAGCCACCCGCTGGGCCACTATGTGCAGCAGTCGGCGCAGAGCTGGGACCTGGCCGCGCAGCTGCTTGAGGGGCTGGGCACTGCCGCCGTCGATACCTGTTCGGTGCAGCTGTTCGGCGCGCCCGAGCAGCCGCTGCCGGGCAATGGCCCGAGTACGCGCGACGCGGCACGCCACTTCATCCAGATTGCCGCCGAACTGGACCACGAACTGCTGGCACCGGAAGAGCAGGTACCGGTCTCGGCCATCGCCCTGCAACTGCAGTTGCAGAACGACCTAGATGCGTTCTTCGAATCGCGCATCATCCAGGTGCAGCTGGATCCGGAGCTGGTGTCCAAGGCGGCTGCCGGCCCGACCCGCATCCGCCTGCGTACCAGTGCGCGCTTCAGTGCCTACGACCGCGCGCAGCTGTTCCACCACGAAGCGCTGGTGCATTCGCTGACCGCATTGAACGGCCGCGAACAACCGGTGCTGCCCAGCCTGGCGTTGTCCTCGCCGCGGGTGACGGCCACCCAGGAAGGGCTGGCGACGTTTGCCGAGCAGATCACCGGCAGCATCGACATCGAGCGCCTCAAGCGCATCAGCCTGCGTACCGAAGCGATTGCGATGGCACGCGAAGGCGCCGACTTCATCGAGGTATTCCGCTATTTCTGCGACGCGGGACAGAACGCGGAAGAGAGTTTCGCCTCGGCGCAGCGCGTGTTCCGCGGCGTGCCGCCCCGTGGCGGCCTGGCCTTCACCAAGGACACGGTGTACCTGCGCGGCCTGGTGTCGGTGCACACCTTCTTCCGCCACATGCTGGCCGAGGACCGCCTGCAGGTCTGCCGCTGGTTGTTTGCCGGCAAGATGAGCCTGGCCGATGCGATCGCGTTCGCGCCGCTGTTCGAGGCGGGGGTATTGAAGCCACCGCGCTGGCTGCCGCACTGGGTGAGCCGGGCGAACGGCCTGGCCGGCATGCTGGCGTTTTCGCTGTTTGCCAACCGGATACGGATGGACCAGCTGGCACCGGAATGAAATGCGTTGGCGGGATGATGCGCTGGCGCCTCGATGGATATCGCTGGGCGGC
>NZ_LEKR01000022.1:0-65275 GCF_001580555.1 Stenotrophomonas sp. DDT-1 | reverse complement strand
GGGCGGCAGCACATCACCGCGCCGAAGGGATTGCGCTTGAAAAGCAAAGAGCCGGGCAATGCCCGGCTCTTTGCTTTTGCTCTTCTTTGCCTTCCGCACCGTGGCGCGGGAAGCCGTCGAGCAGGGTCGGATGGGCCGGCGCAGGACCGTTGGCGCCATGGATGGCGCCATCGAGCCCCCATGGATGGGTTTACGGCGTGTCCTGCGCCGGCCCATCCGGCTCTGCCCCGCGATGATAATCAAGACGCCACGGAGCAACGCTTTCGATTTAGAACTCCGCCGCCACCGTCATGAACAGCTGCCGCGGTGCGCTCGCATGGATCGCATAGCGCGTGCCCTTCGGATCGGTCGGTGCGAACGAGCTCAGCTGGCCGGCGTAGCGCTTGTTGGTCAGGTTGGTCGCATTCAACGACACCCGAACGTTGCGCAGGCCCAGGCCCGGGCCGAAGTCGTAGCCTGCACCGGCGTCGAAGGTGGTCACGCCCGGCACCGACTGGTCGTTGGTGTAGGTGTAGTAGCGCTTGCCGGTGTACTTGGCACGCAGGCTGGCGAAGAAGCCATCGCGGTTCCAGCTGATCTCGCTGGAGGCCATGCGCTGCGGCGTATCCACCGTGATCTTGCCGGCCACCGGCACGATCGCGCCGCCCGAGGTGTAGTCATCCTCGTAGGTGGTCTTGTTCCAGGACAGCGCGTTGTACCACTGCAGGCCGTCGATCGGCTTGAGGATGAAGGTCAGTTCCGCGCCGTGGCTCTTTACCGAACCGACGTTGATGAAGCGCGTCACGCACTCCGGACGCGTGCCGACTTCGATGCTCGAGCACGGGTTCAGCGACAGCAGGCGGTTGTCGAATTTCACGTTGTAGGCGGCGATCGAGGCCTGGTACTTCTCGCCGAAGGTACGGAAGCCGGCTTCCAGGCTCTTGGACTTCTCCGGTTCCAGCCCGGCGCTGGCCGCGAACGATTCCGGCGACACCTGCAGCGGGCCACCGCTGCCGCCACCGACAAAGGCGGCGATGTTCTCGGCGTACGAGGCAAACAGTTCATTGTTGGCGTTGAGCTTGAAACCCAGGCCCACCTGCGGCAGCACCGACTTCTTGGCGGTCAGCGTGCCCGAAGCGATGCTGGTTTCCACGCCCGGCTGGGCGGTGGCGCGCATGCGGGTGTTCGGGCTCTTGATGCCCACGTCCACGGTCAGGCGCTGGTCCAGGAAGCGCATGCGGTCCTGCACGTAGAACTGGCGCGTGCGGATGTCGAAGTCCTGGTTGAACAGCAGGCGGTCCGGGTTCTTCAGGTACAGGTCGTCCAGGAACGGGCCACTGATGTAGTAGAAGTTGCGCGAGACGTTGTGGTCGTTCTGCTCGTACCACAGGCCGGCTTCCAGTTCGTGGATGCCCACCGTCCACGACAGCGCGGCGGTCAGACCATCGCGGTTGATCGTGTAGTTGGTGCTGCGGATCGAAATCGGCAGCATCCTGTCGGTGCCCGGGTAGGACGGCTGGCCCGGTGCCCACCAGTGGCCCTGGCCACGGTTGTCGTGGTGGTAGGCCAGCAGCTTCAGGCGACCCTGCTCGCCCAGGCGCAGGTCGGCATCGACCGAATACAGGTTGTCGTCGCGCAGTGCACGGCTCTGGTAGTACGCATCGTCGATGCTGTTGACGCCGCCGCTGAACCTGCAGCGCGCCTTGTTGTAGGTGCCCGGCGCGCAGTACGCGGCGGCGACGGCGCGATCCCAGTCCGGCGCGTAGATGTTCCAGTCATAGCCCAGGCCGCGGGCCAGCATGTCCTTGGACAGGTAGGCGTAGTTGGCCTGGCTGGCGCGCGAGGTCGCCACGAACGCACCGAAACGGTGGTCGCCGACATTCCACACGGCCTTGGCGTTGAACTGGCGGGTGGTCTGGTTCTGGTACGGCGCCGCCCACATGTCCTGGTCCTGGTGCACGCCGGACACATAGGCCGAGAAGCCGTTGAGGTCGCCGGTATCCACGCGCAGGTAGCCGCGACGCTGGTTGTTGTCACCCACGGTGACGCTGGCGCGGCCACCGAATTCGGTGGACGGGTCCATCGAGAAGTACTGGATGGTGCCGCCTAGGTTGCTGGTCGAAGCCACGCCCAGCGAGCCGATGCCCTGCGACAACTCTGCGCCGGCCAGGTTCTCGGCGATGATCGCGCGGGCAATGCTCAGGCCGTTGTAGTTGCCGTAGCTGTTGTCACCCAGCGGAATGCCATCAAGCGTGTAGCCGAGGCGGCTCTTGTCGAAGCCGCGCAGGCTGATGGTCTGCGATTCTTCGTTGGCGCCGAAGGCGTCGTTGGACTGCACCGACACGCCCGGCAGGCGGTCGAGGATCTTCTGGCCACTGGAGCCCGGCGGCAGCACCTGCTTGTCGACGGCGGTGATGCGCTGTACCTGGCGGGTCTCGCCCTGGCCGATCACGGAGACGGTATCCAGCGTCTGCGCGCTCAGCGCGGCTTCGGTGCTGGTGCCGGTATCGGCGGTGGTGGCGGCATGTGCGCTGGCGGCGGCGAAGAGCGCGATCGCCACGGCGATCGTCAGGTGTCGGGTCTGCATGATGGTCCGTTGCATGGGGGGTGGTCACCGGCACGGGTGCGCGGTGCATGGCCACTATGCGAACGGAACATGAAACCTTCTTTACGAGAAACCAACGAACGACGCAGGCCCCCGTGCGTGTCCTGCAACCCGATAGAAAAAGGGGCCGGATCCCCCTCGCGAACGAAGATTCACCGGCCCCGCGCACTCCGTGGGGGAGGGCTCAACCCATGTACAGGCCACCGTTGACCGGATAGTCGGCACCGGTCACGTACGAGGCTTCATCCGAGGCCAGCCACGCGCACAGGCCGGCCACTTCCTCGGGCCGACCCAGCCGGCGCACCGGCACCGAGGCGGCCAGCCGATCCAGTACATCCGGCGGGAAGCTGCTGATCGCCTGGCTGGCGATGTAGCCTGGCGACAGCGTGTTGACGGTGACCCCGCGCGAGGCCACTTCGGCGGCCAGTGCACGGCTGAAACCGTGCATCGCGGCCTTGGCGGTGGCGTAGTTCACCTGGCCGATCTGGCCCTTGTGGGCGCTGACCGAACCGATGTTGATGATGCGGCCCCAGCCGCGCGTGGCCATGCCATCGACCACCTGCTTGGTCAGGTTGAACAGCGCATTGAGGTTGGAGGCGATCACCGCGTTCCAGTCTTCCACCGTCATCTGCCGGAAAAGAAGGTCGCGGCTGCCGCCGGAGTTGTTGACCAGCACGTCCACTTCACCGACTTCTGCACGGACCTTGGCGAACGCGGCGCTGGTCGAGGCCCAGTCGGTGGCGTTGCCTTCGGAGGCGATGAAGTCGAAGCCCTGTTCGCGCTGCTCGCGCAGCCAGTTGGCCTTGCGCGGCGAGTTGGGCGCGCAGCCGGCGACCACGGTGTGGCCGCTGCGGGCCAGGCTCTGGCAGATGGCAGTGCCGACACTGCCCATTCCACTGGTGACGTAAGCGATTCGAAGCGTCATTGCAGAAGGCTCCTTGGCAAAGGGTCAGGCGGCGAGGGGATACAGGCCGAACAGCAGGCTGCCGATCATCAGCAGCATCGAGATGGCGATGGCCCACTTCAGGGTGAACTTCTGGTGGTCGGCGAATTCGACCTTGGCCAGGCCCACCAGCAGGTAGGTGGACGGCACCAGCGGGCTGAGCAGGTGCACCGGCTGGCCGGCCAGCGAGGCGCGCGCCATCTCCACCGGGGTGATGCCGTAGTTGCCGGCCGCCTCCGACAGGATCGGCAGCACGCCGAAGTAGAACGCGTCGTTGGACATGAAGAAGGTGAACGGCATCGATGCCACGGCGGTGATCACCGCCAGGTACGGGCCCCACGACTCCGGAATCACCGCCAGGAAGCTGTGCGACATCGCCTCGACCATGCCGGTGTTGTTGAGGATGCCGGTGAAGATGCCCGCGGCGAAGATCAGCGACACCACCGACAGCACGTTGCCGGCGTGGTTGACCACGCGGCGGCGCTGTTCGGCCAGGTTCGGGTAGTTGATCACCAGGGCGATGGCGAAGCCGACCATGAACAGCACCGGCATCGGCAGCACGCCGATGATCAGCGCGGTCATCAGCGCCACGGTCAGGGCCAGGTTGACCCACAGCAGCTTCGGACGCTTGATGTCCTCGGCGTCTTCCACGGTCGGCAGCGGGTTGCTGTCATCGGACACGCTGTTGTCCATCCAGCTGCCGCCCTTGGGCAGGGTCACCACGCCAAGGCGACGGCGTTCCTTCAGGCCCAGGTACCAGGCCAGCAGCAGCACGCCGGCACAGGCGATCACCATCGACGGGATCAGCGGCACGAACACATCGGCCGGGTCCACGTGCAGCGCGGTGGCCGCGCGTGCGGTCGGGCCGCCCCACGGGGTCAGGTTCATCACGCCGCCGGCCAGGATGGTCACGCAGGTCATGTTCAGCGCGTTCATGCCGAGGCGCTGGTACAGCGGCAGCATCGCCGAGACGGTGATCATGTAGGTGGTCGAACCGTCGCCATCGAGCGAGATCAGCATCGCCAGCACCGCGGTGCCGAGCACGATCTTCATCGGATCGCCCTTGACGAAGCGCAGGATCACCCGTACCAGCGGATCGAACAGGCCGGCGTCGATCATCACCCCGAAGTAGAGGATGGCGAACATCAGCATCACGCCGGTCGGCGCGATCTTCTTGATGCCCTCCAGCATCATCTCGTCGATGCCGGCACCGAAGCCGCCGATCAGCGCGAACAGGATGGGGATGGTGATCAGGGCGACGAGCGGCGACAGGCGTTTGCTCATGATCAAGTACATGAACGTAATGACCATGCCAAAGCCGAGGATGCTCAGCATCATCTGCGGACTCCTTGCGAATACAGGACGTGGGGGAGTGGAAGGGGCCCGGGCGGCATACCCGGGAATTCGGGCTTAGAAGTCGTACTGCAGGCGTCCGGTGACCGCGCGCGTGCGGTCCACCGTCACCCCGGCCAGGCGGTCGCGGTTGCGGCTTTCGATCACGTTGAGCATGAAGCGCAGGTTGTCGCGCAGGTACCAGTTGCCACCCAGCGTCCAGGCTTCGGTGCTGCCACGGCACAGGTCCGGCGCACCATCGAGATGCTGCGCACCCCACATCTGGTCGTAGCGCAGCGCTACTTCGAAGGCACCGGCCTTGTGGCGGATGTCCTTGACCCGTGCGAAGCGGCCGGTCTTGCGGTCGTAGGCACGGCTTTCGCCGGTGACGAACCAGCTGAGCATGCCGTAGGCCGCCATCACGTCGCCGCGCTGCGCACCGTCATCGAAGGTGGCGCCACTGAACTCGCCCTGCCACGACAACGGGCCGCGCACCTGCGCGTATTCCAGCGACCACTTGTTGACGTCGGTATCGCGGCCGGCGGAGAAGTCGACAAGGGTCAGGCGGCTTTCATCGGACAGGTGGCCGGCCGGGCGTGGTCGGATCTTCAGGCCCGGAACGCCGTTCGCGCCGGGGTTGTCATAGGCCTCGCGGGCCAGCGACAGGCCCAGGTGCAGCACGTCGCCATCGGCGGGCGAGGGCGCCCAGGTGACACGGCCACCGGCGGCACGCCCCTTCACCTGCCAGGCGTCGATGCTTTCCAGGCTGTAGATGCTGGCGGCCCAGGTGAAGTCACCCGGGTTGGCCTGCCACGAAGCGCCCAGGCGGTACAGCGGCGCCAGCGTGGTGCCGGCGTTGCCGCGCTCCAGGAAGCTGCCGTAGTTGGAACTGGTGCGGTCATCCAGCGAGAAGTACTGCTTGAACTGGCCGACGGTGAGCTTGCCGGCCTTGCCGAAGCTGCGCGTCAGGTACACGTCCTTGGCCTCGACGCGGTCGCCGGAGAAATCGGCTTCCAGCTTGTAGTCGACCACGAAGAACCTGCCGGACACGTCCAGCCAGGCACGACGGATCTCGGTGTCGTCCTTGTTCGGGGTGCCGCGGTCGTCGTTGTCGAAGGTGGCGAAGTCCAGGTGCAGGCGGCCACCGAGGGTGGCGGTGACCGGGCGGTCGTCTTCGGCAGCGAAGGCCGGCGCCGACAGGGCAGCCAGCGCCATCATGGCGGCAGGACGCCGCCAGGCAAACGTGAATTCCACAAACCCTCCCAGGTGCGCGCCAGGCGCGCGGCAATCGTGGGCACCGGACGGTGCGCGGCCGCAGTCTGGGTCGGGCAAGCTGTCATCGTCCTGTCAGCGGTTTGTGCGGTGCAGCGTAAATCCGGCCGCTGCGCTCGCTGGGCCACACCCGGCAAGCGCGGCGGCGGCATGCGGTAGCATTCGGTTCCCCTCCCACCCGTGTGCCCATGCGCCTGCTGCTGGTCGAAGACAACCCGGATCTGGCCGATGCGATCATTCGCCGGATGCGCCGCAGCGGGCACGCTGTGGACTGGCAGGCTGATGGCCTGGCCGCCGCCAGCGTGCTGCGCTACCAGAGCTTCGACCTGGTGGTGCTGGACATCGGCCTGCCCAAGCTCGATGGCCTGCGCGTGCTGGCCGGCATGCGCGAGCGCGGTGACAGCACGCCGGTGCTGATGCTGACCGCGCGCGATGGCATCGAGGATCGCGTGCAGGCGCTGGATGTCGGTGCCGACGATTACCTGGGCAAGCCATTCGATTTCCGCGAGTTCGAAGCGCGCTGCCGCGTGCTGCTGCGGCGTGCGCGTGGCCAGGCCAGCGAAGTGGTGCAGATCGGCGGCTTCCAGTTCGACAACGCTGCGCACCGGGTCAGCCTCGACGGCGAACCGATCGAACTGCCCAACCGCGAGTACCGCCTGCTGGAGATCCTGGTCGGGCGCCTCGGCCAAGTGGTCGGCAAGGATGAGATCGGCAACGGCCTGTTCGGTTTCGATGACGAAGCGGGCCCGAATGCCATCGAGTTGTATGTTGGCCGCCTGAGAAAGAAGCTGGCCGGCGCACCGCTGCGCATCACCACGGTGCGCGGTGTCGGCTATCTGCTGGAAGCCAGCGACGCCAGTGCCGACG
This sequence comes from Stenotrophomonas sp. DDT-1, assembly GCF_001580555.1. Lineage (NCBI taxonomy): Bacteria > Pseudomonadati > Pseudomonadota > Gammaproteobacteria > Lysobacterales > Lysobacteraceae > Stenotrophomonas > Stenotrophomonas sp. DDT-1. Next base: position 58,277 of record NZ_LEKR01000022.1, on the reverse strand, counting down.
CCGATGGCTGACATGCGCGCTGCAACGGCCGCGCCGGGCTCGCTGCGGCGCACGCTGCTGCTCTACCTCGGCGTGCTGCTGGCGGTGTTCGCAGTGGCCCTGCTGTTCGCCGCGCGCGATTACGGCCAGCGCGCCGCCAATCGATCCTACGATCACCTGCTGGTGTCCTCGGCGTTGTCCATTGCCGATTCGGTGGCCCTGGTCGATGGCCAGTGGCAGGTCGATCTGCCGTATGCGGCGTTGGACCTGCTGGCGATGGCACCGGAAGACCGCGTGTTCTACAGGGTGGCCGACAACCGCGGCAACCTGATCACCGGCTATGGCGACCTGCCGGCACCGCCGCGCCGGCCAGGTACCCAGCCGCAGCTGTTCGATGCCACCTACAGCGGCGAAACCGTGCGCTTCGTGGTGGTCAGCCGCAGCTTCGCCGCCGCCTCGGCGCAGGGCGAGGTGCAGGTCCAGGTCGGCCAGACCCGGCTTGCGCGTGAAGCGGTCGCGCAGGACATGGTCAATCGCGCGTTGCTGGCGATCGGCGTGCTGTCCGGGCTGCTGCTGGCACTGGTGGCGTTCGGCGTGCATCGCGCATTCCGGCCGCTGGTGCGGGTGGAGCGCGAGCTGTCGCGACGGGAGCCGTCCGACCTGAAGCCGCTGGATGCCCGCGTTCCGCGCGAGATGGACCAGATGGTGGCGGCGCTGAACCGCTTCATGGAACGCCTGTCCAGCAGCAACGAGACACTGCGCGCGTTCATGGCCGAGGCTGCGCACCAGATGCGCACGCCGCTGGCTGCATTGCGCGCACAGGCACAGCTGGCGCTGGATGATGACGATCCGGAGGACATGCGGCGCAGCCTGCAGGCGATCGAGCGCAACGCCACCCATATGAGCCGGCTGCTGAACCAGCTGCTCAGCGATGCCAGCGTGATCCATCGTTCACATCTGCAGCGCTTTGCAGCGGTGGACCTGGCCGAGACCGTGCACCAGGCCTTGCATGAAGCGCTGCCGCAGGCCGGTCCGGCGCCGCGCGTGCAGTTGGCGATGACCGCCGAACCGGCACTGGTGCACGGCGATGCGCTGCTGCTGCGCGAGGCGATCAAGAACCTGGTCGACAACGCACTGAAGTACGGCGGTGACGGCGACTTGCAGATTGCCCTTACCGTGGAAGGCGAGCAGGCCGTGCTGACCATCGCCGACCACGGCGCAGGCATCGCCCCGGCCGATGCCGAGCGCGTATTCGAGCGTTTCGCCCGTGGCGAAGGCGCGCCATCCGGCGGTGCCGGGCTGGGCCTGGCCATCGTCAAGCGCGTGGTCGACAGCCATGGCGGCCGCATTGACCTGAGCAACCGCCCGCAGGGCGGGCTGGTCGCCACCATCCGCCTGCCCCGGAGCAGTCCATGATCCGCTTGTTCGCGACGAGTGTTGCGCTGCTGCTGGCCCTGCCGGTGTTGGCCGCGCCCGGCGATGTGCGCCGTTTTCCCGCACAGGGAGCGGCCACCGCGCAGCTGCGCATCCACGGCACCACCGACATCGAAGTGTTCGCGGTGGTCATCGCCGACTACCAGCGCCTTCACCCCGGCACCGAAGTGGTGTACGAGGACATCATCACCCAGGACCTGTACGCGCGTTATCTGCACGACCGTGGCGGGCCGGCATCACCGGACCTGCTGATCTCCAGCGGCATGGACCTGCAGACCAAGCTGGTCAACGATGGCCATGCGCTGCCGCACCGCTCGGCGCAGACCGCGGCGCTGCCGGCGTGGGCGCAATGGCGCAACGAGGCATTCGGCATCAGCTACGAGCCGGTGGTGATGGTCTACAACACCCGCGCACTGCCGGCAGCGAAGGTGCCGCACACGCGCCGCCAGCTGCTGGACCGGCTGCGTGCTGAAGGTGCACCGCTGCGCGGCAAGGTCGGCACCTATGACATCGAGCGCAGCAGTGTCGGCTACCTGCTGGCGACCCAGGACGCGCAGCGCGGCAGCATTGCCGGCGCGCTGCTGGGCGCGCTCGGCGACAACGACGTGGTGCGCGAGGAGCGTACTGGCGTGCTGCTGGACCAGGTGGCCAGTGGCCAGCTGTCGCTGGTCTACAACGTGCTCGGCTCCTACGCGCAGGCACGTGTCGATGCCGGCGCGCCGCTGGCCATCGTCGAGCCCGAGGACTACACGCTGGTGGTACTGCGTACCGCGGTGATCCCGCGCACCGGCCCGCATCCGGAAGAAGCGCGGCGCTTCCTCGATTACCTGCTGTCGCCGCGTGGCCAGCAGGTGCTGTCGCGCGAAGCGCGGCTGATGCCGATCGTGACCGGCAACGCACGGGGTGACGATGCGCCCGGCCGCAGCCGCCGTCCGATCCAGCTCGGCCCGGGCCTGCTGGTGTACCTGGACGCGCTCAAGCGTCGCCAGTTCCTCGATGCCTGGCGCAGCAGCGTCGAGCCGGCCGGGCGCTGAGGCGGCGACCTGCCCGTACAATGGCGGTATGAGCGAATACACCATCCTGATCGCCGATGACCACCCGCTGCTGCGTTCGGCGGTGGTGCAGTCCTTGCGGCAGAGCCTGCCGCTGGCACAGGTGCGCGAGGTTGCGAGCGCCGAGGCGCTGGCCGAGGCACTCGACGCGCATCCCGATGTGGACCTGGTGCTGCTCGACCTGACCATGCCCGGCGCACACGGTTTTTCCGCGCTGCTGCACGTGCGCGGCTCGCATCCGGACATTCCGGTGGTGATCCTCTCGTCCAACGACCATCCGCGGGTGATCCGCCGTGCCCAGCAGTTCGGCGCGGCTGGTTTCATCCCGAAGTCGGCCCCGGCCGAGACCATCGGCGAGGCCGTGCAGACGGTGCTCGACGGCGGCCTGTGGTTCCCGGCGATGGCCGCCGAGCGCTCGGAGGCCGATGCGCTGCTGGCCAGCCGCCTGGCCCAGCTGACCCCGCAGCAGTTCCGCGTGCTGCTCTGCCTGGCCGATGGCCTGCTCAACAAGCAGATCGCCTACACGCTGGGGCTGGCTGAGAACACGGTGAAGGTGCATGTCACCGCCATCCTGAAAAAACTCGAGTGCCATAGCCGCACCCAGGCCGCGGTGCTGGTGAAGGCGCTGGAGCCTGAAGGCGACGCCGGCATCGGGCTGTAGTTTCCAGCCAACGGCATAGCCCCTCGTGGGTGGACACGTAGAGCAGTTCATGGGGGAGGCCGGGCAGGTTCCGTGCGCGTCCACCCACGGAAGAGAAAAGAGGATCAAAAGCAAAGGCAGCCTGGCAGGCCGCTTTTTGTAGAGCCGAGCCCACGCTCGGCTGCTTTCTGGCCGGTCGGTGAAGCCGAGCATGGGCTCGGCTCTACACGAGCATCTACACGAGCAAGCGCAGCGCGCGACTCGCTTTTGAACTTATTTTCTTCTCCGCGGGTGGACGCGCACGGCACGTGTCCGTGGCCGGGTAGATGGGCTGCGCCGTTGGCTGGAAACTACCCGCGATGCCGGATCAACAACTGACTCATCAGCGCCCGCAGCGCAGGCGGCTTTACCGGCTTGGCCATCATTCCCCAGCCGCGCTCGGCGGCCATCTCACGCAATCCCGCATCGCGCTCTGCAGTGACCAGCACCACCGGCGGGCGTGCCTGCCACAACTCCGCCAGCGTCTCGTACAGCACCGGCCCGTGGTGATCACCCATGCGCACATCCAGCAGCACCAGCTCCGGAACCGTCTCGGCACTGGCCAACTGCAGCGCCGCCTGTGGCCCATCGGCCAGCGCCACCTCGCAGCCCCAGCGCTCCAGCAGCGCACGGCTGGCCGCACACACGTGCGGATCGTCGTCGATCACCCACACCCGACGCCCACGCAGCGGGTTGTCCGCGCCCGGTTCCTGCGCCAGTACCGGCGCAGGCGCGGTGGCCGGAATCGCGCTGGCTTCGCCGAACGGTACGCCTACCGCGAACACGCTGCCCCGGCCCAGCTGCGAGCGCAGCCGGATCGGATGGCCGAGGAGGCGGCCGATGCGGTCGACAATGGCCAGGCCAAGGCCGGCGCCGCGCTGCTGGCCGTCGTGCAGGCGACGGAACTCCTCGAAGATCTCGCCCTGCAACGCGTCGGGAATACCCGGGCCCTGGTCGTGCACTTCGATCCACAGCAGTCCTTCACGGCGGCGGCAGCCAAGCAGCACGCGGCCGCGCTCGCTGTAGCGCAGTGCATTGGACAGGAAATTCTGCAGGATGCGGCGCAGCAGCGCTTCATCGCTGACCACCACGGCATGGGTATCGACCCAGTCCACCACCAGCCCGCGTGACTGCGCGGCGATGCCGAACTCGCGCGCCAGCGTCTGCAGCAGGGGGCCCAGCCGGAACGCCTGTACGCGGGTGGGCAGGCTGCCTGATTCCAGCCGCGCGATATCCAGCAGGCTGTTGAGGATCGCGTCCTGCGCCGCCAGCGCGGCATCGATATGATCGGCAGTCTGCTGCTGCGCCGGGTCGCCCAGCTTGCCGCGCAGCACTGAGACGAACATGCGCGCAGCGTTGAGCGGCTGCAGCAGGTCGTGCACCGCCGAGGCGACGAAGCGGGTCTTGTAGCGGTTGGCCTGCTCGGCCTCGCGCCGCGCCTCGTCCAGGTCGCGGGTGCGTTCGGCGATGCGGTGTTCCAGCGCATCGGCCAGCGAGCGTAGTTCGCGCGCAGCGTTCTTGTAGCTGGTGATGTCCGCATAGCTGGTGACGAAGCCGCCGTCGGGCAGCGGATTGCCGCGGATCTCCAGCACCGTGCCGTCGTCCTTTTCGCTCTCGCGCATGTGCGGGCGGCCACTGCGCAGGTGGTTCAGGCGGCGCTCGATGGCCTCGTCCACCGGGCCGGGACCGAGCAGGCCACGACGGGCATTGAAACGGAACAGTTCCTCGATCGGCCGGCCCACGCGCACCAGGTCTGCCGGGAACCGGAACAGTTCCAGATAGCGCGAATTCCACGCGACCAGGCGCAGGTCGCGGTCGATCACCACCACACCCTGCGGCAGGTGTTCGAGGCTGCGGCTGAGACCACTGTCGGCGTCGGTGGCGGCCTGCAGCAGGCCATCCTGTGCGGTGCGCAGCTCCTGTGCGTGCTGCTTGAGCAGGGTTTCCAGTTCGCGGCGGCTGCGCAGGCGATGCTTGGCCAGGCGCCTGCGCTGCTGCACGAACAGCACCAGGAAGCCCAAGGCCAGCCACGCGGCACCGCCGGTCAGGGCGGCCGCGCGACCTGCTGCAGTAGCGGCGCCGGCGTCGTGCAGCAGGTGCAGGTTCCAGCCTTCGGCGGGCAGCGCCAGGCTTTGCCACAGCATCGGCTGCGGCAGCGCAGGATCCAGCAGCCGCACCATGCGGCCGCCATCGGACAGCACGTCTTCGGTACGTGCACGCAAGGGCTGCAGGGCACGGTCGGCGTACTGACGGGCATCGAGCATTTCGCGGCGCTCACCGGCACGCAGCGGACGCAGCAGCCGGTAGCGCCAGCTGTCCCGGTTGGCCAGGAACACGACGTCATGGTCGTCGCTGGCCAGCACCACGTCCGGGCTGCTCAACCATTCCTGTTCCAGCGCGGACAGCTCGACCTTGATCACCACCACGCCGAGCCGCTTGCCGTCATCCTCGATGGCCTGCGAAAGGTAATAGCCGGGCACGCCGGTGGTCATGCCGATGCCGTAGAAGCGACCACAGCCCTGCGCCAGCGCCTGGCGGTAGTAGGGGCGGTAGCTGTAGTTCTCGCCGACGTTGCTGGTCGGTTGGTCCCAGTTGCTGGCCGCCACCGCCACACCATCGTGGCCGACCAGGGTCAGGGTCGAGGCCCGGGTGACTTCATTGGCACGTTGCAGCTTGAGGTTCAGTCGCTGCCGTTCGCCGGGCGAGGGCGGCACACGCAGTGCGTGCAGCAGATCCGGATCCAGCGCCATGACCTGCGGCAAGGTGCCGAAGCGGTCGATGCGCTGTTGCAGGCCCTGGCCATACAGTTGCAGCTGGCGTTGCACCTGGCTGCTTTCGTCGCCGAGCGCGCGCCGCCAGGCGTAATGGCCAGCGGCGACCGCGCACAGCACGGTGCCACCGACCATCACCAGGATGGTCAGCAACAGCATCCGGTGGCGGCTGAGCCAATACATGGCGGCAGTCTACGCAGGGCCGGCGGGCATGGCGTGCACGCCCGCCGGGGTCTGACGTGGAAGGGGTCAGAAGTGCATCTGCGCGCGCAGTTCGAAGATCTCCGGCGTGCTGTGCACGCCACGACGGCTGGCGTCGACCTTCACGTAGTTGGCCTGGAACTTGAAGTGGCTGGTCAGGTACCAGTTCGCACCCAACGTCAGGTCGTGCTGGCGGCCACCCAGGATGTCACCATCGTCGAGGTCCAGGCGGCTGTAACGCGCCACCAGTTCGACCGCACCGTAGTTGTGCGCCGGCTTGATGTTGGCCACCGCGCCGGCGTTGTACGGCCGCGATTCGCCGGTCAGCACCCAGCTGGCCATCGCGTACTGGCCGCTGCCGGTGAAGTCGGGCTTGCCGTCATGGCGGGTGACCGTGGCACGCAGCGCTTCGGCCTGCAGCGAGAACGGGCCGCGGATCCAGATGCCTTCCAGGCCGGTGCGGCGGATCTGGTCGGCGGTGACCAGCGCGCCGGAATCGACGTAGCGGATGTCGGTCAGGCCGGCTTCCGGGCGCGCGCGCAGGCGGGCGCTGGCCTCGTGGTGCACGTCGCGGCCATCGCTGTAGCCGCGTGGGTTCTCCTGCGAGTAGGCCAGGCCCAGGTGGATCACGTCACCCGGTGCCTTCACCGGCGTCCACACCGCACGCACCGCCTGGGTGGTTCCGGGGTTGTCGCCCTGCAGGTCCTTGCCGCCATAGGCGCCTGCCTGCAGCAGGTACTGCGGGCGCTCCAGCACCCATTCCACACCCGTGCGGCGGCCGGCGTAGAAGGCCTGCACGGGCAGTGCGGTTTCCAGGAAGCTGCCGGCGCGCGAAGACGTGTTCGCGTCCAGGCCAACCGGGGTCTTCATGTAGCCGAAGCGGAAGCGGCCGATGTCGCGGCCGAAGAAGGCCTTGCTCTCGAAGCGCACGAACACGTCCAGCCAGGTGTCGGACTGGAAGTCGTAGTAGACCATCGCGTCGTAGACGCCCTTCTTCTTCAGCGTCGCGCCGAACTCCTTGCGGCGCACGGCGTCATCGTCCTCGAGGCCGCTGGCCGAGGAAAAATCGTTGTAGTCGTAGGCGATGTTGGCGGTAGCGGCCAACTCGGTGCCATCGCCGAAGGTGTACCTGGTCGGCCAGTTGTCGAAATCCGCAGCCGAAGCGAAGGCGGGAAGGGCGGCCAGCGACAGGGCCAGCAAGGTGGGATTCGGGCGCATGTAGGGTGCGGCTCTCTCAGATTGCGTGTGGACAGGACATCAACGGCCGCAGGGGCCGAAACTTTCGCAGGGACATGCCCAGCCGTTCAGCCCGGGCCACCGGCCTTCCCGTTTCCGGGCGGTGCGGCGCCAGTGTAGGCACCTGTGCCACCTGAACCGGGGGGCTAGTACCAATAGGTTATCTGCGCCGGCGTGCCTGGCGCGTACAAAGGCGTCCATTGGTCGCACCCCCTGTGCGTGCAGTACAGGGCCTGCGATCAGTTTCCACGGTAACGGCTCCCGTGCAGTCCCGGGGCCGTACGTGCCTGAAAACGCCCCTTCCGGAGTCCGCCATGCACATCCCGACCGCAGCACCGGTGCCTGCAAAGCCGTTGCCGATCTATCGCCAGCTGTACTTCCAGGTGATCGTGGCGATCGTCCTGGGTGCCATCCTCGGCCATTACGAGCCACTGGTCGGCGAGAAGATGAAGCCGCTCGGCGATGCCTTCATCAACCTGGTGAAGATGATCATCGCGCCGGTGATCTTCCTCACCATCGTCACCGGCATCGCCAGCATGACCCACCTGCGCACGGTGGGCCGGGTGTTCGCCAAGGCGATGGCGTACTTCCTGTTCTTCTCCACGCTGGCGCTGATTGTCGGCATGATCGTGGCGCACGTGGTACAGCCCGGCGCGGGCATGAACATCAACCCGGCCGAGCTGGACCAGACCGCAGTGCACAGCTACGTCGAGAAGTCGCATGACCTGACCCTGGTCGGCTTCCTGATGGACATCATCCCGAAGACACTGATCAGCGCGTTCGTCGATGGCAACATCCTGCAGGTGCTGTTCGTGGCCGTGCTGTTCGGCATCGCGCTGGCATCAGTGGGCGAGAAGGGCAAGCCGATCGTGAACTTCTTGGAGGCGCTGGTCGCCCCGGTGTTCAAGCTGGTGCACATCCTGATGAAGGCCGCCCCGATCGGTGCCTTCGGTGCGATCGCCTTCACCATCGGCAAGTACGGCGTCGGCTCGCTGATCAACCTGGCCTGGCTGGTGGGCTCGTTCTACCTCACCGCGTTCCTGTTCGTGGCGGTGATCCTCGGTGTGGTCTGCCGCCTGTGCGGCTTCTCGGTGTTCAAGCTGGCGCGCTACCTGAAGGCCGAACTGCTGCTGGTACTCGGCACCTCCTCGTCGGAGTCGGCGCTGCCGTCGCTGATGGAGAAGATGGAACGCGCCGGCTGCAGCAAGTCGGTGGTGGGCCTGGTGGTCCCGACCGGCTACTCGTTCAACCTGGACGGCACCAACATCTACATGACCCTGGCGGCACTGTTCATCGCCCAGGCCACCAACACCGAACTGACCCTGGGCCACCAGATCGCCCTGCTGCTGGTCGCCATGCTCAGCTCCAAGGGCGCGGCCGGTGTCACCGGCGCCGGTTTCATCACCCTGGCCGCCACCCTGGCCGTGGTGCCGGAGGTGCCGGTGGCTGGCATGGCGCTGATCCTGGGCGTGGACCGCTTCATGAGCGAATGCCGCTCGCTGACCAATTTCATCGGCAATGCGGTGGCCACCGTGGTGGTCTCGCGCTGGGAAGGCGCGCTGGACCGCAACCGCCTGCAGCTGGCGCTGGATGGCCGCGAGAGCGAACTGCCGCCGCCGGTCGATGCGCTGCCCGAGGCGCTGCCGGCCAAGGGCTGATCCAGGTGTGTGGTACCGCGGGGCCGATCACGTCAGTGGTACGGCCCCGCGGCGTTTCAGGGCGTCCCATGGCTGTCATGGGCAGCGCCGAAGCTGGTATCGCGGTACCGTCGCATACGGCACGGAATTGTGCGGTCGCAGCATGCTTGCGACAGGATAGCGACAGGTCCGGACGCTCCAACGGGGGTATCATCCCCTGTCCCTTCTGCCCATTCATGTAACCCACATCGATGTCCAACGAAGATTTCAAACAGGCCGCCCTCGATTACCACCGGATGTCCCCGCCGGGAAAGATCAAGGTTTCCGCTACCAAGCCCATGCTGACCCAGCGCGACCTGTCGCTGGCGTATTCGCCGGGCGTGGCGTACGCCTGTGAAGCGATCAAGGCCGACCCGCAGCAGGCCAGCGAGCTGACCGCCCGCGGCAACCTGGTGGCGGTGATCTCCAACGGCACCGCGGTGCTGGGCCTGGGCAACATCGGCGCGCTGGCCGGCAAGCCGGTGATGGAAGGCAAGGGCGTGCTGTTCCAGAAGTTCGCCGGCATCGATGTGTTCGACATCGAAGTGGATGAGACCGACCCGGACAAGCTGGTCGACATCATCGCCTCGCTGGAACCGACCTTCGGCGGCATCAACCTGGAGGACATCAAGGCGCCGGAATGCTTCGTGGTCGAGCGCAAGCTGCGCGAGCGCATGAAGATCCCGGTGTTCCATGACGACCAGCACGGCACGGCGATCATCGTCGGCGCGGCCGTGCTCAACGCGATGGCGATCACCGGCAAGAAGATCGAGGAAGTGAAGCTGGCGACCACGGGCATGGGCGCGGCCGGCATTTCCTGCGTGAACATGCTGGTGCAGCTGGGCCTGAAGCCGGAGAACATCCTGGCCTTCGATCGCGAGGGCGTGATCCATACCGGTCGTACCGACCTGGACCCGGAAAAGCAGCGCTATGCGCGTGACACCGACAAGCGCACCCTGGCCGAGATCGTCGACGGCGCGGACATCTTCCTGGGCCTGTCGGCACCGGGCATCCTGACCGCCGACATGGTCAAGACCATGGCGCCGGATCCGGTGATCTTCGCGCTGGCCAACCCGACCCCGGAAATCATGCCGGAGGTGGCGCGCGCTGCGCGTCCGGACGCGATCATCGGCACCGGCCGTTCGGACTACCCGAACCAGGTCAACAACGTGCTGTGCTTCCCGTATCTGTTCCGTGGTGCGCTGGACGTGGGTGCGACCGCGATCAACGAGGAAATGAAGATCGCCTGCGTGCGTGCCATCGCTGCACTGGCACGCCGTGCAGCCACCGACATGGGCTCGGCCTACGGCGGCGAGACCCCGAGCTTCGGCCGTGAATACCTGATCCCGCGTCCGTTCGACCGCCGCCTGCTGGTGGAACTGTCGGCCGCCGTGGCCCAGGCCGCGATGGATTCGGGCGTGGCCTCGCGCCCGATCGAGGACATGGGCGCCTACCGCGACAAGCTGGCCCAGTTCGTCTACCGCACCAGCCTGATGATGAAGCCGGTGTACGACCGCGCGCGCAGCGACAAGCAGCGCGTGGTGTACGCCGAGGGCGAAGAGGAAGTGGTGCTGCAGGCGGTGCAGAACGTGGTCGATGACGGCCTGGCGCATCCGATCCTGATCGGCCGCCCGGAAGTGATCGAGTCGCGCATCGAGCGCCTCGGCCTGCGCCTGAAGATCGGCGAGAACGTTGAAGTCACCAACATCAACGACGACCCGCGCTTCAACGAATACTGGCAGTACTACCACGGCCTGACCGGCCGTCGTGGCGTGACCGTGGCCGCGGCGAAGAACCTGATGCGTTCGCGCCCGACCCTGATCGCAGCGGTGATGGTCGCCCGTGGCGAAGCCGATGCGATGCTGACCGGCATCGTCGGCCGCTTCCACAAGAAGCTGGGCTACGTGCGCAGCGTGCTGCCGCTGGAGCCGAAGGTCACCTCGACCTCGGCGATGACCGGCGTGATCAACCAGCAGGGCGTGTTCTTCTTCGTCGATACCCACGTGCAGGAAGATCCGACCGCCGAGCAGCTGTGCGAGGCGACCCTGCAGGCGGCCTATCGCATGAAGCTGTTCGGCATCGAGCCGAAGGTGGCGCTGCTGTCGCACTCCAACTTCGGCAGCCATGATTCGAAGGATGCGCTGAAGATGCGCCAGGTGCGCGAGCTGCTGCTCAAGCGCAACCCGCGCCTGAACGTGGATGGCGAAATGCAGGGCGACACCGCATGGGATGAAGCGCTGCGCCAGAAGCTGCTGCCGGGCTCGACCCTGCAGGGCCGCGCCAACCTGTTCGTGCTGCCGAACCTGGAAGCGGCCAACATCGCCTACAACCTGGTGCGCGTGTTCACCGACGGCGTGGCGATCGGCCCGATCCTGATGGGCGTGAACAAGCCGGTGCACATCCTGACCACCAGCGCGACCTCGCGCCGGATCCTGAACATGACCGCCATTGCGGCGGTCGATGCGCAGATCCGCAAGCAGATCGAAGCGGAAAAGAAGGCGTAAGCCTTCGTTCCGCTGCGATCTGCAGAAACGCGCCCTTCGGGGCGCGTTTCGTTTCCGCCCAGCGGAAACCGGATCGGGTAGCGCCGGGCCATGCCCGGCGAGCGCGCAGCGCGGCGCTTCTCGCATTCCGCCGGGCATGGCCCGGCGCTACCCGATGAATTGCAGTCCGGCGGTCATTTCCCTGCAACGCCGCTGCGGCCCAATATGCCCACGCGGCCCGGCCGTGGGAAGGGACCGGACCGGCCTTCCCACCCTGGGCCCGACCAACTTTCCATGGGCGAGGGTGTCATGCGCAATCGAGTGACGCGGCGGTACTTCCAGCAGCTGTTCGCGCTGTACGCCGGTTTCGTGCAGTCGCGCTGAGGCGCCGGCGACAGCGTGGGCGTCAGCGCCGCTTGCCGCGGCGTGCAGGGGCCGGCGGCGGAGCGTCGGAACGCGGCTTGGCGTACTGCGCCCACAGCGCCGGCAGTGCCTTGCCGGTGTGCTTCTGCCACAGCGCCGGTGCATAGCGGCCGTCGCGCAGGGCCTTGTCCAGTGCCAGCACCAGGCCTGGATGTTCGGCGTCGGCCCATTTCAGGAACGCACCGGTGACACGGTAGCCGCTGTCGAAGTTCTGCCCCTTCTCGACCTTGCCCGGCAGTGCCCAGCCCGCAGCGGCATTGTCCATGCCGTAGCGGTCGCGTGCGTAGTCGGCGATGCCCTCCACCAGCCAACCCGGCACCCGTGCGTCGCCATAGCCCGGATAGCCCTGCACGATGTGCATGGCCTCATGGGTGACCAGGTCGATGTCGTTGGGGTGCTGCGCCAGCCAACCCGGATTGATGGTGATCGTTGCGGCCTGGTCCTTGTCACCGACGAAGGCGATCCCGGTGTAGGCCGGGTCGATCACGATGCGCACCATCGACGGCGCGGCCGGGTGGAAGTCCGCACGTTCGCGCAGGTAGGCGAAGTAGAACGTATCGATCACCCGCTTGCGCTGCGGCGCGGCCAGCGCGCCACGGGCGTCCTGGTAGTTCAGCGTCACGCCGTCGCGGGTCAGCTGCGCATCAAAGGCCTGGGTCTGGCCGAAGCTGGAGAAGGAAAGGGCAACAAGGGCCAGAGGCAGCAGACGGTAGCGCATGGGGCTCATTGTACGGCGCTGGGCGCCAACAGTTCGATCTCCGCCAGCGGCAGCCGGCCCGGTGCGGCCAGGCGCAGCCGATACTCGCTGTAACGACCGGGTTTGGCGATGCGGAACGGTCGGGTCTGGCGGGCAGACTCGAAGGCTTCGCCGCTGCGCTGGTCGAGCACGATCCAGCGGCCGTTGCCACTGCGCGCTTCCAGCGTCCATTCGCCGCCCTGGATGCGGCCGTCACCGCTGGTGAGCGTGTACATGGTCGGCACGCCGTCGCCCAGGCCGGTCAGTGCGATGGTTGCGCCGCCGCCCAGGCCGACGGTCGTGGCGGCATCGTCGTCGACCAGCGCTGGCAGGGCGCGACCATCGGCCAGCGTCGCCTTGGCGCCACTGCCGAGCAGGTCGTGCAGCAGCTGCGGGCGCTGGCCCCGCGCGGTCAGCGAGCGCGGCACATCGTCCACGCCGCTGCCCCAGCGCGACGGCTGCGGCCCCATCACGAAGTCCAGCGTCGCGCCCTTGGCGATCAGCTCGTGCGGCACCCAGGTCTTCGTCCACGGCTTGCCATTGATCTTCAGCGACTGCACGTAGACGTTCTCGCGTGAGTTGTTGGCCGCGTTCACGGTCAGCACCGCACCGCCCTGCAGTTCCACCCTCGCATGTTCGAACGCCGGTGAACCGATCACGTACTCCGGGGCGCCCATGCGCAGCGGATACAGGCCCAGCGAGGCCAGCACGTACCACGCGGAGGTCTCGCCGTTGTCCTCGTCGCCCGGATAGCCCTGGCCGATCTCGCTGCCCACATACAGCCGCGACAGGATCTCGCGCACGTGCTGCTGGGTCTTCCACGGCTGCCCGGCGTACAGGTACATCCATGGGATGTGGTGCGCCGGCTGGTTGCTGTGCGCGTACATGCCCATGCGCACATCGCGCGCTTCGGTCATCTCGTGGATGGTGCCGCCGTAGGATCCGGCAAACGCGGGGTCGGCGGTTTCCGGGGTGGAGAAGAAGGCATCCAGCTTCGCTGCCAGCTTGTCACGGCCACCATAGAGCGCGGCGAGTCCTTCGCCATCGTGGGCGGCGGTGAAGGCGAAGGTCCAGCCATTGGATTCGGTGTAGTCGTGGCCCCACACGCGCGGGTCGTAGGCCTTGGCGTCCACGCGCCACTGGCCATCGGCCTTGCGGCCCTGGAAGAAGCCGGCGGCCGGATCGAACATCGTCGCGTAGCTGGCGGCGCGATGGCGGAAGTAGTCGGCCTCGGTGCTGTAGCGGTCGCGTGCGGCCGGCGTGGTCGCGCGCTTGGCCAGGGCCTCGGCCATGTTGGCGATGCCGAAGTCATTCAGTGCGCCTTCCATCGTCCACGACATGCCTTCGTGCACGTCCGCGCTGGCGTAGCCACGGAAGGTCGAGCGGTCCATGCCCTTGCGGCCGACATGGCGGTCGGGGGGGACCACGGTCGCGTTCTTCAGCGCGGCCGCGTAGGCCTCTGCCGGATCGAAGCCACCGACGCCTTTCAGCCACGCATCTGCAAATGCCACGTCCGAGCTGGTACCGACCATCAGGTCGGCGTAGCCCGGCGACGACCAGCGTGCGATCCAGCCACCGGCACGGTACTGCTCGATGAAACCCTGCACCATCTGCCCGGCATCGTCGGGCGTGAACAGCGCATAGGCTGGCCAGGTAGTGCGGAAGGTGTCCCAGAAGCCGTTGTTGACGAATACCTTGCCATCGCGCACGCCGGTGAAGCTGCGGTTCGCGCTGCCCTCGGTGTTGTCGTCGCTGGCGCTGGCCTGGTTGGCGTAGCGCCAGTCAGGCGCGGCCGCGCTGCCGGCATTCTCGTGGCCGGAGTTGGGATACAGGTACAGCCGGTACAGGCTGGAATACAAGGTGGTCTTCTGGTCGTCACTGGCATTGCCGATGTCGAAGCGGGCCAGGCGCGCGTCCCATGCATCCTGCGCACGGCCGGCCACGCTTTCCAGCGTGTCGGCGGCGGCGATTTCCAGCGCCAGGTTGTGACGCGCCTGTTCCACCGAGATCAGCGAGGTGGCGATACGCATCGTCACCTGCCGGTCGCTGCCGGCATTGAACTTGATGTAACCGGTCGGGCGGCCGGTGTCGAGGCGGCCGCTGCTGCGCCACGGCTTGTCGAAGCTGGCCACCACGTACATGCGGCTGGCGCCGTTGGACAGGCCACTGCGCGTATCGGTGTAGCCGCTGAGGGTCTGCGTGGCCGTGTCCAGTGTCAGGCCGCCACGCGCATCGACATTGTCGAACAGCAGGTTGGCGTCGCCGCCCTCGGGGAACTCGAAGCGGAACAGCGCGGCATGGTCGGTCGGTGCGATGGCAGCAGCGATGCCATTGTCGAAGCGCACGTCGTAGCGGTAGGGGCGCGCGCTTTCATGACGGCGGTCGAACGACAGCGCGCGCTTGCGGCGGTCGGCGTCCGGCACGCCACGGCTGGCCGAGGGCATCACCTGGAAGGTCTGGCGGTCGCCCATCCACGGGCTGGGCTGGTGGCTCAGTGCCAGCGCCTGCAGCTGCGGGCGGTTCTGCGCATCGTTCTGTTCGTTCCAGCGGTACAGCCAGTTCAGTGCGCCGGCGTCGGTCACCGGGGTCCAGAAGTTGAACCCGTGCGGCACCGCCGTGGCCGGGAAATTGTTGCCGCGCGAGAAGGTGCCGTTGGCCTGGGTGCCGCGGGTGGTCAGCACCCAGTCGGAGACGCGCTGCGGCCGCTGCCGCGGTTGGGCATCCAGGCGCACGTCATCAATCCAGCCAGAGACCGGCGCGCCCTCGGCGCTGGCCACCTCCAGCTCGATCGCCACCACGCGGCGGCCCTTCAGCGTGGGCACGTCGCCCAGCCGCACCGCCTTGCGGGCCCACTGTTGCGGGTACAGCGTCTTCGATTCGCCCTGCGCGCGCGCGCCGATCGCCACGCCATGCTGGTCGCGTGCCGCACCGGCCGAAACGCGGCTGCCATCGTCCAGCAGCAGGTCCAGCGATACATAGGTCGAGGCGACGGTGTCCTTGCCGACGATTTCCGGCAGCACCAGCCACGACAGCGTGGTATCGGCCTCGATGGGCAGGTCGGCCTTGAACAGTTCGCGCCGCGCGCTGCCGCCTTCGCTGCTGTAGCGCAGCGCATGCAGGCCGCTGTAGCCGGCATTGCGCTTGGCGGCGTAGGGCGCGGCCGGTCCATTGCCGATCGTGACCTGAAGCGCACCGGTGGCCTGCGCCGGGACAGGTTCGCCCGGTTCGAACGAGGTCTGCAGCCCCTGCGCCAGCACCGGCATCGCAGGGGTCGCACAGGCCAGGGCCAGGGCGAGCGGAAGCAGGGCGCGGCGCGGATCGGACAGGGTCATGCAAGGGTCTCCCGGAAGGGCTGGCGGCGGGCGAACCCGCATCGGCGGACACCACGGACAGCATCGCTCCGCCCGCCAGGCTGGCAGTGGAAGAGGCGATGCCGGTCCGGTGGGGGCGGGCCATGCGATCGGGTTGGATTGGGTGGGTCGGGGTGCGACCTGGCCCGATCCTGCAACAGCCGCCGCGCGCTGGCAAGTGCCATTTAGTTCGATCCAAATGCGGGAAATATCGCTGGAGTCGATTCTGGCGAGCGAACCTGCCGGAACGACCGCGAAATCCCCGGAATCACCGCCGCCCGGCGTGCGGCGGGGAGATGCGAGGCATCGGCGGCGGCGTGCAAAGGCCCGTTGCGGGGCAATGTCGTTGCGGCCCAGATGCTAGAATCACAGGCCTCGCAACCCGTTCACCGAATCCGCCATGAGCCATACCGCCACCGCGCCCGCCAACGCCGAGAAGCGCTACACCGTGCACCGCAGCGATCTGCCGTTGAGCTGCCCGACCCCGGAAATGGCGCTGTGGAACTCGCATCCGCGCGTGTACCTGCCGATCGAGGACGAGCCCAACGGCGAAGCGCAGTGCCCGTACTGCGGGTCCATGTTCGTGCTGGCCGACTAAACGGCGGCCCCTTCGATGCGCCGATTGACCGTGGTGCAGTTGCTGCCGGCGCTGCACTCCGGTGGTGTCGAGCGCTCGACCCTGGAAATCGCTGCGGCCCTGGTTGCCGCCGGCCATCGCGCGCTGGTGGTGTCTGCCGGCGGCCGCCTGGTGCAGCCGCTGCTGGACAGCGGTGCCGAGCACCTCACCCTGGATATCGGCCGCAAGTCGCTGCTGACCCTGCGCCATCTGCCGACCCTGCGCCGGCTGTTTGCCGAAGTTGGTGCGGACATCGTGCATGCCCGTTCGCGGCTGCCGGCCTGGTTGGGCCTGTACGCGATCCGCGCCATGCCCGCCGCACAGCGCCCGCATTGGGTGACCACCGTGCACGGGTTGAACTCGCCCAGCCGCTACAGCGCGGTGATGACCAGTGGCGAACGCGTGATCTGCGTGTCCAACACCGTGCGTGCCTACGTGCAACGCCATTACCCGACGGTGCCGGAAGAAAAACTGCGGGTCGTACCGAGAGGTGTCGACGTCAACCAGTTCCCGCGCGTGGCGCGCGCCGACCGCCGTCCGCGGCTGGCCCTGGCGGCCGACTACCCGTGGCTGGCGCAGGTTGAGGGCCCGCTGCTGCTGCTGCCGGGGCGCGGCACCCGACTGAAGGGCCACGCCCACGCGCTGCAGCTGCTGGCCGACGTGCGTGCCGCCGGCGTGCCTGCCCAGCTGTGGATGCTGGGCACCGACGAACCCGGGCGCGAGGCCTATGTGGCTGGCCTGCGCCGCCAGGCCGCGGCGCTGGGCGTGGCCGAGGCCGTACAGATCAGCACGCCTACCGTCCGCATCGCCCAGGCCTACGCCGCCAGCGATCTGGTGCTGCAGCTGTCGGACAAGCCGGAAGCCTTTGGCCGCACCGTGCTCGAGGCGCTGTCGGTCGGCCGCCCGGTGCTGGGCTGGGACCACGGTGGCGTCGGCGAACTGCTGCAGCAGCTGCAGCCCAGCGGTGCGGTGCCGCTGGGCGACGCGCACGCGCTGGGTGAACGTGCGCTGGCCCTGCTGGCGCAGCCGCCGTCCCTGCCGACCCGCATCCCGTTTACCCTGCAGGCCATGCAGCGCGACACCCTCCGCCTCTATGCCGATCTCGCCGGCTGACCCCGCTGCCATCGTGCGCGACGACCGTGCCGGGCGCTGGGCGCCCTGGTGGGTGCTGGCGTACGTGGCGATGTGGCCGCTGCCGGGCATTGCCGAAACCGTGCTGGGCCTTGGCGCGGTCTATGCTGCCGCGCGCATGGTGATGCGCCGGCTGCAGCGCCGCCCGCACCTGTTGAGCACGGCGGCGTGGGCGCTGACCTCGATCCTGTTCCTCGGCTACTGGCTGCCGCAGGCGTTTTCGGCCATCGATGCGATCGACCCTTCGGCCTCGTGGACCAAGGCGGCCGCCGGACTGCGCTACCTGCCCTTCATGTGGCTGGTGGCGATCGCGGTGGCCACGCCGGAACGGCGGCGCTTGACCTTCGGTGGCCTGGCGCTGATCACCGGCGTGTGGACGCTGGACGCGCTGGTGCAGGCGCTGGCTGGCACCAGCCCGTGGTTCTGGTCGCTGGAACACCTGAAGCTGGCCGTGAGTGGCCAGGCGCTGTGCCCGGCCGACGAAGCCGCACTGGCCGACCGCCTCAGTGGCGCGCTTGGGCCCTGCAATCTGAAATTCGGCCAGGTGCTCGCCAGCCTGTCACCGTTCCTGCTGCTGCCGATGGCGCGGCGTTTCGGCAATGCAGGGTGGTTGCTCGCCGCTGCGACACTGGGGTGCGTGCTGCTGCTGGCAGGTTCGCGCGCCTCGTGGATCACCTTTGTGCTGGTGCTGGCCTACAGCGGCGTGCGCCAGTTCGGCTGGAAGCGGCTGTTCCTGCTGGCCCTGGTGGCAACGCTGGGCACGGCTGGACTGGCAGCGGGCGTGCCGCAGCTGCGCGAGCGTGTCGCGCGCACGGCGCAGGCATGGAACGAAGACGGGCAGGGCGTTGACGAGGCGCTTTCGGGGCGCGCGCGCATCTGGACCGCGGCGGTGTGCATGATCGAGGAGCATCCGGTCAACGGTGTCGGTGCGCGCGGCTTCCGCGATGCGTATCCGGCCTGCGTGTCAGATGAGGGCCCCGCCGTGTGGGGCAACCAACCGGCGTTGCACGCCCACCAGATCGTGCTGGAAATCCTTGCCGAGACCGGCGTTCTGGGCCTGCTGCTGTGGTTGGCGGCGGTGGCGCAGGCCTGGCGGGCCTGGCGCTATGCCCCGGCGGCTGCACGTGATCGCGCCCGGCCGGCGATGCTGGCGCTGGCGGTCACGGTGTTCCCGCTCAATACGCACCTGGCGTTCTATTCCGCTTTCTGGGGTGGCCTGACGGTGCTGCTGGCTGCGTTGTTCGCCGGCAGCCTGCTGGCGCGGGACGCGGGCGACACGCCGACGGTGGTCTGATCGTCCATCCACCCATGGCGCGGCTCTACTGCATGTACCGAACGGAGCGTGCTTTGGTAGATCCACGCCATGCGTGGATGGAGCATTCCCGACGCAAATACCGGTCAACCACCACTACCGGTGTTTCCATGCGTATCGCACGCTGGAGGCATGGCCAGTCCCAGACTTCGCTACGGTCGGTATTCCCGATCCGGCAACGTGTACTCATTGACCACAGCAACCTTCGGCCGCGAACCGTTGTTCGCCGCTGCGGCAAACGTGGCGATCCTTATCGACACACTGCGCTTCGTAGAGCGCAAGGGCTTCAGCCATAGCCTCGCCTGGGTGGTTCATGCCCGACCATCTGCACTGGCTGATGGAGCTGCGCGGAGGAACCCTGGCCGAGTGCGTGGCCCTGCTCAAATCACGCAGCAGCCGACTGCTGAACCGACGATTGGAGCGACAAGGGCCGCTGTGGCAGCGCGGTTACCACGATCACGCCGTACGCAGCGATGAATCCCTTCATGAGAAGGCGATGTACATCATGGCCAACCCGGTCCGTGCGGGCCTGGCCAGCACGTTGGGTGAGTGCCCGCACGCATGGTGCCGTTGGCCGTTGTAGGTGCCGCCATGCGTGGATGAAACCCTCCCGCCGCACCGCTATTTGTAGAAATCACTCCGGCCGCCGGGCTGGCGCTTGAAGCGGCGGTGGATCCACAGGTACTGGTCGGGAGCCTCTCGCACCATCGCTTCGATGGCCTGGTTGACCCGGGTGGTATCGGCTTCCACATCCTCGCTGGGGAAGTTCTCCAGCGGCGCGCCGATCTTCAGGAAGTACTTTCCGCCTTCGCGCCGGTGGAAGTACGGAATCACCGCACAGCCGGTCATGCGCGCCAGCTGATGGGTGGCGGTGATGGTCGAAGCGGTGTGGCCGAAGAACGGCACGAATACGGTGTCTTTGCCCCGCATGTCCTGGTCTGGCGCGTACCAGAGGAAGCCGCCCTTCTTCAGGTGGCGCACGGTCGCGCGGATGTCCTCGTTGGCGAACATCGCCTTGGCATAGCGCAGGCGGCCGAACTTGACCGCCCACTCGTACACCGGGTTCTTGTGCTTGCGGTACATGCCGGAAAGATCGACGTAGTCGCACAGCAGGCGGCCGCACATCTCCAGGGTCATGAAGTGGCCGGAGACCAGCAGGACGCCGCGGCCTTCGGCCTGCATCTGCCGCAGGTGTTCCAGGCCTTCGACCCGTACCTGCGGGCGGATGCTGTCGATGCTGCCCCACCAGGCGCGGATGCACTCGAACACGCCGACGCCCAGCGCATCGAAACTGTCGCGCACCAAGCGCTGCCGCCACGCTTCGTCCTTCTCGGGGAAGCACAGCTGCAGGTTGACCTCGGCGGCGCGGCGGCGGCTGCCGAGCAGGCGCCAGGTGATCCAGCCGACGCCCCGGCCCAGCGCGCGCTGCAGCATCCACGGCAGGCGGGCGATGGCGAAGGCGCCGAACATGGCGGCGAACATCGGCCAGTTGCGCGGATCGCGCAGCGACGGGCGGACGGCGGTGGAGGCATCTGACATGGGGCCATTCTACCAAGGCGGCCGCGTGTCTTTCCCGGGGGGCTCCCGTATCCTTGCCGCATGCGTAAAGACCCTGTCGAATGGATCCTGCGCGGCCTGTACTCGGTCGTGCTCTATATCCTGCTGCCGATCACCGTGTACCACCTGGTCTGGCGCGGTTTCCGGGTCCGTGAGTACTTCCGGCGCTGGGACGAACGCTACGCCTCCTATCCGCAGCCGACCGGCCAGCCACGGGTGTGGCTGCACGCGGTCTCGGTGGGCGAGGTCAATGCCGCCGCGCCGCTGGTCAATGCCCTGCGCCAGCAGCGCCCGGACATCCGCTGGGTCATCACCACCATCACTCCGACCGGCTCCGAGCGCGTGCGTGCGCTCTGGGGCGACGCGCTGGACCATGTCTACCTGCCGTACGACGTGCCGGGCAGCGTCAACCGCTTCCTCGGCCATTTCCAGCCCAGCCTGGCGCTGATCCTGGAAACCGAGTTGTGGCCGAACATGCTGTTCGGCTGCCGTGACCGTGGTGTTCCGGTCTACATCCTCAATGCCCGGTTGTCGGCGCGTTCGCTGCGCGGCTACCGGCTGCTGGCCGCATTGATCCGCCGCGCCCTGCGCACCGTCACCTGCGTGGCCGCGCAGTCGCAGGACGATGCCGAGCGCTTCGTGCAGCTGGGGGCGGAGCCCGGCCAGGTGCAGGCACTGGGCAACCTGAAGTTCGACATCACCACGCCGGACGTGCAGGGCTTCGTCGAACAGTTCCATGCACGGGTGCCGGGCGCGCGCCCGGTATGGATCGCCGCCAGTACCCATGACGGCGAAGAGCAGACGGTGATCGACCTGCACCGCCGCCTGCGCCAGCAGCATCCGGATCTGCTGCTGCTGTGGGCACCGCGCCATCCCGAACGTTTCCCCAAGGTGGAAGCGCTGGCGCGCGAACAGGGCTGGAGCGTGGCGACCCGCCGCGTGGACCAGTGGCCGCACGCCGCCACAGACGTGTTCGTCATCGATACCCTCGGCGAGCTGATGCCGTTCTACGCCTGCGCCCAGGTCGCCTTCGTCGGCGGCAGCCTGCAGGCCATCGGTGGCCACAACCTGCTGGAGCCCGCTGCGATGGGAACCGCGGCGGTGACCGGCCCGCACCTGCACAACTTCGCGGAAATCTCCCGGCGCATGCGCGAGGCCGGTGCGCTGCTGATCGGCGAAGATGCGCAGGCGGTGGGCGACCTGCTGCAGCATCTGCTTGAAGATGCGCAGGCCCGCGAGGACATGGCGCGTGCGGGCTGCACGTTGGTCAGCAATGGCCGTGGCGCGCTGCAGCGCACGCTTGCGCTGGTCGCACCGCACCTGCCACCGGCACGCGATTGATCCCGGCAGCGCGGCGTCGGCGGCGCTGCGCTGCGTTGTCGTGATCAACTTCATCAATTCTGCTTAGCGACGATTTTTCTGTCGTTGCTGGACCGACCCTGCCGATGGCAGCGTGCCTGCCATCACATCGTGGCGCACGCAGCACCGATTCTGATTCCGCAGGACGACGCAGGCTGCCAGCCTGCTGTCGACCGCGCTTGGGCGGATATCAAGGGAACTTGCGATGGACGGCGACAGGGGCAGGGACGGCACCGGTGGGGCGCGCTTGGGGATGGACCACCTGGCTGTGGTGGCACTGACGTTGCTGGTGGGCGGCAGCGTGATCGCGCTGGTGGGCCAGCACACGGCGGCACAGGCTGGCCCCGCCATCGTACTGAGCCTGTTGCTGGCCGCACTGGGGGCTGGCCTGGTGCTGTGCTGCCTGCAGGATCTGGTGCTGCGACTGCCGGCGGCCGATGGCCTGTACGGGCTGCTGGCCGCCAGCTGGGGGCCACGGGTGGCCGTCGTTCTGGGCACGATCCTGTTGCTTGAGCTGACGGCGACCACGGCGGGCGCGGCACAGTCCATGGCCCGCCATGTACATGCGGTGCTGGCTACCGGAGGCCTCCATGCCAATGACTGGCTGCCCGTGCAGATAGCGGCGGCCGTGGGCCTGCTGACGTTGAGCGCGCTCGCGTTGCTGCCGCCGCGGGGTGTGGCCCTTGCGGCCTGTGCGCTGCTGACGGTGAAGATCGGTGTGGGGGTGTTGCTGCTGGCGCTGGCGGCACGTCACGTGCACTACGGGCATTGGATTCCCTGGCTGCCTCCGGCGACCGCGCCGTATCGCTTCGGGCTGGGGGGCGTGCTGGCGGCTGCGGTGCCGCTGCTGGGCATATTTGCCAGCGTGGGCCTGGCACTGGGCTTTCCTGCGCTGCGCCGCCAGGGTGCGATGTGGCAGCCGGCGGTGCTGGCGCTGGTCTCGTTGCTGGCGATGCTGCTGCTGATCGTGCTGGCAGCATTGCAGGCCGGGCTGGTCGAGTTTTCCGCGCTCGCCAGTACCCGGCCACTGGCCGTGGCGCTGCAGGTGCACCCCCAGCTGCAGTGGATGCTGCCATTGTTGCCCCTGGCCGGGGCAGCGGGCCTGGCCGCCCTGCAGTTGGTGCTGCTGATGCTGGCCGTCCGGTTGGCCACATCGTTGTGGCTCCGCGCAGCTGACGCGGCGGGACGATCCCGCACGCGCCTGAGCGCAATGGTGGTTGCGCTGCCGGCGGTGATGCTGGTGTTGTGGCTGCCGCAGGGCACCTTGCCGGCGCTGCCGGGTCCGGCAACGCTGGTGGTGATGGCGGCGCTGTGCCTGGGGGTGCTGCGGCGGCGTCGGGATGACACCCGGCAAGGCGCAGCCGGCTGCGGGCTGATGATGTCGATGCTGGCCCCCTTGGCAGCCGCGCTGTGCGTGCTTGCGGCGTTGGAACGCCTGCGCGCATGGCCGGGCTGACGGTTCGTGGGGCCACGCCGGGGGGGCGCGCGTGTGGATGCAGCACCTGCAAAAAAGCCACCCTCGCGGGTGGCTTTTTCGTTGCAGGGGCGGCGACTCAGTGCGTGGTCGTGGCCGGGTTGCCCGCGTCCTGGGTCAGCAGTCGATTGACGTCCTGCAGTTCGGCCACGTCCAGCGCACCCAGCGACTGGCTCAGCAGCAGGCGGTTCTGCAGGAAGGTGTAACGGGCCTGGGCATAGTCCAGCTGCGCCGAGAACAGGATGCGCTGGTTCTGGATCACATCCAGCACGGTACGGGTACCGACTTCCAGGCCCACCTGCGAGGCGTCGTACGCGCTCTGTGCCGAAACCACCGCCAGGCGGCGGGCTTCCACTTCGCTGATGCCCTGCACCAGGGTCTGGTAGGCATTGCGGGTATTGCGATCCAGGGCACGCTTCTGCTGCTCGTAGCCGTCCTGGGCGATGTCACGCTGCGCCAGAGCCTGGCGCACGCCGGACTGGGTGGCGCCACCGGAGAAGATCGGCACGCTCAGGGTCAGGCCGATGCTGTTGGTGCGCGCATCCGGCGACAGCGAACCGGCACCGGTGCTGTCGCCCCAGGTGGCGCTCTTGCCCCAGCTGCCGCCCAGCGACAGGGTCGGGTAATGGCCACCACGGGCAGCCTGCACGCCGGCTTCAGCGGCACTGACCTTCAGCTCCTGCGCCTTCAGCGCCGGATTCTGGGTGGTAGCCTGCTGCACCAGCTCGTCGATGTTGCCGCGGTTGGCCGGCACTTCCGGCCGGAAGTCCGCCGGCAGGCCACGCAGGTTGGTCACCGGCTGGCCGGTCAGTTCGGTCAGGGCCTGGTAGTTATCGGCCAGGGTGTTCTGCGCAATGATGGTGTTGGCGCGCGCCTGGTCGTACTGGGCGCGTGCTTCGTGCACGTCGGTGATCGGCGCCAGACCCACTTCCAGGCGCTTGTCGGCGAAGTCGAACTGCTTCTTCGCGGCCGCTTCATTGGTCTGTGCGGCGTTCAGCGATTCGATCGCCACCAGCACATTGAAGTAGGCCGCCGAGGTGCGCACGATCAGGCTGTCGTTGGCCGACTCGAGGGTGAAGTCCGCTGCCTTGCTCAGCTCACGCTGCGAACGCAGATTGTTGATCTGGGTCCAGTTGAACAGCGTCTGGCTGCCGTCGATCGCGTAGGTGCGGCGCTTGTTGGTGAACGAGCCGGAATTGGCGTCGGCGTTCGGCTCGCTGCGCGTGCGGTTCAGCGTGGCCTGGCCGTTGATCTGCGGCAGCAGGGCGGCACGCGCCTGCACGGCGCCTTCCTTGTCGTACAGCCGGGTCGATTCGGCGGCCGACAGCTGCGGATCGCCGTTGCGGGCCATTTCGTAGACCTGCAGCAGGTCGGCGGCATGGGCGGACAACGGCAGCAGGGCAGTGGCCAGCGCAACAGCGAGGGATCGGCGGATCATTGCGGCTTCCTTGGACTCAGAGGTGGAACTGGGGGGCCGGGGCGGCACCACGCAGGTAATCGATATCGGTCTCGAACAGGGACTCGGAGCTGCCGTCGGCCTTGACCAGCAGGGCCTCCATCGCCGGCGAGCGGCCGTGGATCACGAACAGGCGGCCACCCGGACGCAGCCACGAGGCGAACTGTGACGGCACCACGTCGACCGCACCAGTGACACAGATCACGTCAAAGCGGCGTTCGGTCTGCCAGGACAGGGCATCGGCCACTTCCACGCGGACGTTGCTGCCCAGGCCGGAGGCGTCCAGGCGGGCACGCGCAGCGGCGGCCAGCTCCGGGTCGATTTCCAGGCTCAGCACATCGCGCGCCAGCGCGCCGATGCAGGCCGACAGGAAGCCGCTGCCCGTGCCGATTTCCAGTACTTCGTCACCCGGCTGCAGGTCCAGTGCCTGCAGGGTACGGCCCTCGATGACCGGCTTCATCATCTTCTGGCCGTGGCCGATCGGCAGTTCGACATCGGCGTAGGCCAGTGCCCGGTGCGCGTCGGCGACAAAGGCCTCGCGCGGCAGGCGGGCCAGGACGTCGAGCACCTTGATGTCCAGCACGTCCCAGGGACGGATCTGCTGTTCCACCATCAGTTCGCGGGCGTGGGCGTAATCAATCGTCATGAGGTTCAAATCCAGCGCAGTGGGCCGGCCATTTTACCGGTGCCGGAGGCCGGCGGCGCGCCCAGAGCATCAGCTGCCGGGGGCCGGGGTCGCAGTGCCGGAAGTCATCGCGACCTCCGGTTCGTTCAGTTTTGGTTATTCAGCCGGTCCGGCCCCTCGCGGCGCGTAGGCGCGCAGGAAGAAGTCGATGCTGGCGGTCACGTGGGCAACAGGGTCGCATTCCACGGGTGACAGTGGCATGCCGCACATCATATGCATGTGCACTTCGCCCTTGACGAGGGTCAGGAACTGCTCGCCGGCCAGAGCACAGTCGGTGATCTCCAGTTCGCCACGTTCGGCGCGGGCGCGCAGGAAATCGGCCAGCGCCTCGCAGGTACGCTCGGGGCCGGCTTTCCAGAACAGCGCGCGCAGGCGTTCGTCGGTCTCCGGCGCCATCATCATGCGCTGGATCGAGATCGCCGCGTCGGAGGTGATCAGCTCGAAGAAGGCCAGGCCAATACCTATCAGCTGGTCGCGCAGCGGGCCGTCCGCGTCGGCTACGAACAACGCGTCGGGCAGCATTTCAATGCACTTTGACTGCACCGCCTCGGAGAACAGCGTCTCCTTGTCGCCAAAGTGGCTGTACACAGTCAGCTTCGAGACGCCGGCCTGAGCGGCGATGGTGTCCATGCTCACGCCGGTATACCCCTGTTCGATGAACAGTGCCTTGGCTGCTTCAAGGATCGCCGCGCGCTTGCCGAGGTCCTTGGGGCGCCCGGGTCCGGCGGCCTTGGCAGCGGGCTTGGCCGACGGCTTGCGGGAAATGTGGGAACTCATCGCGACAATACTAGACCAAGCGGTTCGATATTTATACTATACCGGCCGGTTTATTAAATTGGGCCGGCAGTCGCGGCTCCCTCCTTAGTTGCAACCCTGCGTTTCAGGACGTTGACCGATGAAGATCGTGCGCTGGATGGGCGGTATGGTGTGGATGGCTGCGCTGGCAGCCTGTTCGGGGCAGGAACAGGCGCCACCGGCGGCCGTACCGGTGCTGGTGGTTCACCCCGGCGAGCAGGCCGGGCAGGCGCCGGCGGCGTTCCCGGGCACGGTGCGTGCCCGGCAGGAAAGCCCGCTGTCGTTCCGCGTTGGCGGCAATCTGGTCAAGCGCCACGTCGATGCCGGGCAACGGGTGAAGAAGGGCGACGTGCTGGCCGAGCTGGACGTGGCTGACTTCGCGCTGCAGGCCCGCGCCTCGCAGGCGCAGCTGGCGGCAGCCGAAGCCGATCTGGTGCGCGCCCGCGATGACCTCAAGCGTTACCAGGTGCTGGCCGACCAGCAGCTGGTCAGCCGCTCGCAGCTGGACCAGCAGTCCGCCGCGTTCAAGGCCGCGCAGGGCCAGGCCAACGCCGCCCGCGCCAACCTCGATGTGTTGCGCAACCAGGCCGGCTACGCACAGCTGCGCGCGCCGGCTGACGGTGTGATCGCCAGCCGCGAGGCCGAGGCCGGGCAGGTAGTGTCCGCCGGGCAGACCATCTTCAACCTGGCCGCCGACGGTGGCCGCGAAGTGCTGATCGACCTGCCCGAGGCCACCATCCGCGACTATGCGGTGGGCCAGCCGGTTGAGGTGGAGTTGTGGAACCGCCCCGGCCAGCGCCTGCCGGGCACGATCCGGGAGATCGCCGCCGCTGCCGATCCGCAGGCACGTACCTATGCGACCCGGGTCAGTCTGCCCGCCGATGCGCTGGCCGACGTCGAACTGGGCCAGAGTGCCCGCGTCTACAGCAGCGCCGGTCGCCACGGCACCCTGCAGCTGCCGCTGGGCGCGCTGCAGCGCGGTGCCAACGGTGCCGCCAGCGTATGGGTGGTCGATCCGGCCAACAGCACGCTGAGGGCCGCAACGGTTACCACCGGTGCGTTTGGCAGCGAGACGGTACCGGTGCTGTCCGGCGTGAACGCGGGTGACTGGGTGGTTGCTGCGGGTGGCCACCTGCTGCGGGCCGGTCAACCGGTGATCGCCGTGGACCGGCAGAACCGTCCCGTGCTGAAGCCGGCTACGCCGGCCGCTGCCGCCAAGGCCAGGGAGTAAGCCGGTGCGCCGCTTCAATCTTTCCGAGTGGGCGTTGTCCAACCGCCCGCTGGTGCTGTTTGCGATGCTGGCCTTCGCGCTGATCGGCGCATGGTCGTACAAGCATCTGGGCCAGTCCGAGGACCCGCCGTTCACCTTCAAGGCGATGGTGGTGCGCACGTTGTGGCCCGGGGCCACTGCCGAGCAGGTCTCGCGGCAGGTGACCGAGCCGCTCGAGAAGGCGCTGATGAATACCGGCGAGTACGAGTTCATCCGCTCGTACTCGCGTCCGGGCGAATCGCAGATCATCTTCATGGCGCGCGACAGCCTGCGCTCCAGGCAGATCCCGGACCTGTGGTACCAGGTGCGCAAGCGCGTGGGCGACATCCGCCCGACGCTGCCACGCGAGATCGTCGGTCCGTTCTTCAACGATGAGTTCGGCGACACCTACGGCAACATCTATGCGTTGACCGGCAAGGGCTTCGACTATGCGGTGATGCGCGACTACGCCGACCGCATCCAGCTGGAACTGCAGCGGGTGCCCGACGTCGGCAAGATCGACCTGGTCGGCCTGCAGGACGAGAAGGTGTGGATCGAACTGTCCAACACTCGGCTGGCCACGCTGGGCGTGTCGATGCAGCAGGTGCAGCAGGCGCTGGCCGACCAGAATGCAGTGACCGGCACCAGCTTCTTCGAGACCGCCACCGATCGCGTGCAGCTGCGGGTGACCGGCCAGTTCAACGACATCGAAGCGATCCGCCAGTTCCCGATCCGCGCCGGTGACCGCACCGTGCACCTGGGCGACATCGCCGAGGTCAAGCGTGGCTTCGCCGATCCGGCGTCGCCGAAGATGCGCTTCATGGGTGAAGAGGCGATTGGGCTGGCGGTGGCGATGAAGGATGGCGGTGACATCCTCAAGCTCGGCGCCAACCTCGATGCCGAGTTCGAACGCCTGCAGAAGACCCTGCCGGCCGGTATGCAGCTGCGCAAAGTGTCCGACCAGCCGCAGTCGGTGGAAGAGTCGGTCGGCGAGTTCGTGCAGGTACTGACCGAGGCGGTGGTGATCGTGCTGCTGGTCAGCTTCTTCTCGCTGGGCCTGCGCACCGGTCTGGTGGTGGGCGTGACCATCCCGCTGGTGCTGGCGATGACCTTCTTCGTCATGCACTACTTCGACATCGGCCTGCACAAGATCTCGCTGGGTGCATTGGTGCTGGCGCTGGGCCTGCTGGTGGACGATGCGATCATCGCGGTGGAGATGATGGCCACCAAGATGGAGCAGGGCTATGACCGCCTGCGCGCCGCCAGTTTCGCCTGGGAGTCGACCGCGTTCCCGATGCTGACCGGCACCCTGATCACCGCGGCCGGCTTCCTGCCCATTGCCACTGCGGCATCGAGTACCGGTGAATACACCCGCTCGCTGTTCCAGGTGGTGACCATCGCGCTGGTGGTGTCGTGGATCGCAGCGGTGCTGTTCATCCCTTACCTGGGCGACAAGATGCTGCCGGACCTGTTCAATCCGCAGCCGCCCAAGCCGGGCAGCCTGTCCGCGCGCTGGCACGCCAAGCGCCAGCAGTGGGCCGACCGCTATCCGGCGCTGGCCAACCTGATCGCGCCGCCGCAGCACGGGCACGACCACGATCCGTACCAGCGCCCGTTCTATCGTAGTTTCCGTCGCTTCCTCGATACCTGCCTGCGGCATCGCTGGTGGGTGATCGCGGCGACCATCGGCCTGTTCGTGTTCTCGCTGATGATGTTCCGCTTCGTGCCGCAGCAGTTCTTCCCGGACTCGACCCGGCCCGAACTGATGGTGGACATCGAGCTGGCCGAGGGCGCCTCGCTGCGCTCGACCCAGGCCCAGGCCGAGAAGCTGGAGAAGCTGCTGTCCAGCCGCGAGGGCATTGCCAACTACGTGTCCTATGTGGGCACCGGTTCGCCGCGCTTCTACCTGCCGCTGGACCAGCAGCTGCCGGCGACCAACTTCGCCCAGTTCGTGGTGCTGGCCAAGGACATCAGGTCACGCGAAAGCACCCGCGACTGGCTGCTGCACGAGGTGATCCCGAAGTTCCCGGACGTGCAGATGCGCGTGACCCGCCTGGAGAACGGCCCGCCGGTCGGCTATCCGGTGCAGATGCGCATCTCCGGCGAGCACATCGAGAAGGTGCAGGCGATCGCGCGCCAGGTCGAGGCCAAGGTGCGGGAGAACCCGCACGTGATGAACGTCAACCTGGACTGGAGCGAGCCGAGCAAGGTGGTGCGCCTGGTAGTCGACCAGGAGCGCGCCCGCGCGCTGGGCGTGAGCAGCGCCCAGGTCAGCCAGTTCCTGTCCAGTTCGTTGGCCGGGCAATCGGTCAGCGTGTATCGCGAGGGCAATCGCCAGATCGAGATGCTGCTGCGCGGGCCGGCCGATGAGCGCAACCAGCTGGAGCTGCTGTCCAGCCTGTCGATGCCCACCGCCAACGGTGGCAGCATCACGCTGTCGCAGGTGGCGACGATGGAGTACGGCTTCGAGGACGGCATCATCTGGCACCGTAACCGGTTGCCGACGGTGACTGTGCGCGCTGACATCAGTGATGGCATGCAGGCGCTGGACGTGGTGCATCAGATCCTGCCCACACTGGACGGCATCCGTGCCGAGCTGCCAAGTGGTTACCTGCTGGAAACCGGCGGTACCGTGGAGGATTCGGCGCGTGGCCAGAACTCGATCAAGGCCGGCATGCCGCTGTTCCTGGTGGTGGTGGCCACGCTGCTGATGCTGCAGCTGCGCAGCTTCTCGCGTGCAGCGATGGTGCTGGTGACCGCGCCGCTGGGCATCATCGGCGCGACCCTGTTCCTGCTGCTGTTCCGGGCGCCGTTCGGCTTCGTGGCGCTGCTGGGCACGATCGCACTGGCCGGCATGATCATGCGCAACTCGGTGATCCTGATCGACCAGATCCAGCAGGACATCGATGCCGGGCATGACCGTTGGCATTCGATCATCGACGCCACGGTGCGCCGCTTCCGCCCGATCGTGCTGACCGCACTGGCAGCCGTGTTGGCGATGATTCCGCTGTCGCGCAGCGCGTTCTACGGATCGATGGCGATCTCGATCATGGGCGGCCTGATCGTCGGTACGGTGCTGACCCTGGTGTTCCTGCCGGCGTTGTACGCGGCGTGGTTCCGGGTGAAGCCCGATGAATCCGGGGCGTGATGCCCCGGCGTCCACGGCCAGCGCCTCTGGCAGGTGCCAACCTTGGTTGGCACTGCTCGCGGTACCTGCTTTCTGTAGAGCCGAGCCACGCTCGGCTGCTCTTCGCGCGTTGATGGGATGAGTCGAGCATGGCTCGACTCTACACAAGCATCACGCAGGGCATGGATCTACCGCAGCTGCAGGCCGGTCCGTAGCACCGGCAGCAGCCATTCGATGAACACCTGCACGCGCAGCGCACGGTGCTGCCGATGCGGCTGCAGCAGGGTGACCGGCAATGGCTGTGCGACGTGCTGTGGCATCACTTCCACCAGCGCGCCGGATTGCAGCTCGGCCTGTACGTCGTAGCGCGGAATCTGTAAAAGACCCAACCCCGCCACACAGCACGCAATCGATGCCTCGGCGCTGTTCACACGCACCCAGCCAGGCATCGGCAGCGTGCGCAGTTGGCCGCCGTCCTGCCACTCCCACGGTTCCACCCGTGCCGTGGTCGGCGACGCGTAGTTCACCGCGCGATGCTGCGGCAGGTCGGCAGGATGCTGCGGCACGCCGTGTTCGCGCAGGTAGGCCGGCGCCGCAACGTTGACAAAATCCAGTTGGCCCAGCGTGCGCGCCACCAGGCTGGAATCGCCCAGTTGGCCGACCCGCAGCACCGCATCGCAACCGTCTTCGATCAGGTTCACCGCGCGGTCGGTCATGCCCAGGTCCACTTCCACCAGCGGATACTGCGCGAAGAACCCGGGCAGCGCCGGTGCGATGATGCGGCGGCCGATGCGGCTGGGTACGTCGATCTTCAGCAGGCCCGACGGCTGGGCGTCGACCTGGAGGAACAGCGATTCGGCGTCTTCGACCTCGGCGATCAGGCGCAGGCAGCGGGCATGGAACACGTCGCCGTCGTGGGTGGTGGACACCCGGCGGGTCGAGCGCTGCAGCAGGCGGGTGCCGAGCCGCTGCTCCAGCTCCGCAATGGCTGCCGAGACAGTGGAGCGGGGCAGGCCGAGCTGGTCGGCGGCGCGGGTGAAGCTCGCGCACTCCACGACCCGGGTGAAGATGCGGAAGCGATCGATCCGGTCCATTGTTCGCTGGCTCTGGAAAGTTAAGTCAATGTGGCGGGCTTTATCCGCTTTTTCTGCACGATATCGTCGTCAGGGCAGGGTTGCCACCCCGGGCAGCCCCCTCTCGAGACCGAAGCCATGACCGAGCATTCCCTCAAGGGCAAGACC
Source organism: Stenotrophomonas sp. DDT-1 (assembly GCF_001580555.1). NCBI lineage: Bacteria > Pseudomonadati > Pseudomonadota > Gammaproteobacteria > Lysobacterales > Lysobacteraceae > Stenotrophomonas > Stenotrophomonas sp. DDT-1. The sequence goes on along the minus strand of NZ_LEKR01000022.1, from coordinate 26,255 downwards.
GTGCTGATCGCCGGTGGCGCCAAGAACCTGGGCGGCCTGATCGCCCGCGACTTCGCCGCACAGGGCGCCAAAGCCATCGTCATCCACTACAACAGTGCCGCTACCCAGGCCGATGCAGAAGCGACGGTAGCCGCGGTGCAGGCCGCCGGCAGCAAGGCGGTGGCCCTGCAGGGCGACCTGACGTCGGCGGCAGCGATGGAGCGCTTGTTCGCCGATGCCGTGGCCGCAGTCGGCCGTCCTGACATCGCCATCAACACGGTGGGAAAGGTACTCAAGAAGCCGCTGCTGGACATCAGCGAGGCGGAGTACGACGAGATGAGCGCGGTCAATGCCAAGGCCGCGTTCTTCTTCCTGAAGGAGGCAGGTCGCCACGTCAATGACGGTGGCCGCATCTGCACCCTGGTCACCTCGCTGCTGGGTGCGTTCACGCCGTTCTATTCCAGCTACGCCGGCACCAAGGCGCCGGTCGAGCATTTCACCCGTGCGGCGTCGAAGGAATTTGGTGAGCGCGGCATTTCGGTGACCGCGATCGGTCCCGGTCCGATGGACACGCCGTTCTTCTATCCGGCCGAGAGCGCCGATGCGCAGGCGTATCACAAGACTGCGGCGGCATTGTCGGCGTTCACCCGCACCGGGCTGACCGACATCGTCGATATCGTGCCGTGGATCCGCTTCCTGGTGACGGATGGCTGGTGGATGACCGGGCAGACGATTCTGGTCAATGGTGGGTACACCACCAAGTAACGCAGCCACGCACGGCGTGGGTCTACCAGTAGAGCCACCCCATGGGTGGCTGCGCACGATATCCGACGGGAAGCGCGCCACGCATGGCGTGGCGCTACCGGATCAGCCCAGCTTCGCCAGCACCGCGTCGGTCGCTGCCGCGGTGCTCACCACCTTGCCCTTCGCAGCCAGATCAGCAGTGAACACGCCGTCATCCAGCACCGCATGCACGGCGGCTTCCACCGCGGCCGCTTCGGCTTCCAGCCCCAGCGAATGGCGCAGCAGCATCGCGGCGCTGAAGATTGTCGCGTACGGATTGGCGATGCCCTTGCCGGCGATGTCCGGGGCCGAACCGTGGATGGGCTCGTAAATGCCCACCGCACCCGGCTCGCCCAGCGAAGCCGACGGCAGCAGGCCCAGCGAACCGGCCAGCATCGAGGCCTCATCGGTGAGGATGTCGCCGAACATGTTCTCGGTGACGATCACGTCGTACTCGCGTGGCTTGGCCAGCAGGTGCATGGCCATCGAATCGACCAACTGGTGCTCCAGCGCCACGTCCGGGAACTCCTCGCGGCCGATGCGTGCGGCCACGTCGCGCCACAGGCGCGAGGTTTCCAGCACATTGGCCTTGTCCACCGAAGTGACCTTGCCGCGACGCTGCTGGGCCAGGCGGAAGGCACTGCGCAGCACGCGTTCGATCTCGACCACAGTGTAGCGGCACAGGTCGCTGGCGCTGTCGGCGTCGCGGGTCTTGTCGCCGAAGTAGATGCCGCCGGTCAGTTCACGCACCACCACGAAGTCCACGCCCTGCAGCAGCTCGGCCTTGATCGGTGATGCGTGCAGCGCGGCTTCGTGGGTACGTACCGGGCGCAGATTCGCGTACAGGCCCAGCGCCTTGCGGATCGCCAGCAGGCCCTGCTCGGGACGCACCTTGGCGTTCGGGTCGGACCACTTCGGGCCACCGACCGCGCCCAGCAGTACCGCATTGGCGGCCTGGCAGGCGGCGAGGGTCGACGCCGGCAGCGGTTCACCGTGGCGGTCGATGGCGATGCCACCGATGTCGTGCTCGCTGAAGGTGAAGGTGTGGTTGAAGCGTCCGGCGACCGCCTTCAGGACGGCAACTGCCGCGGCGGCCACTTCCGGGCCGATGCCATCACCGGGCAGGACAACAATCTCAGCGTGCATGCTCACTCTCGTAACGTTCGATTTCAGGGACACGGCCCAACAGATACCCCAACTGGTCGACGCCTTCCAGCAGGCAGGTCTGCGAGAAGCCATCCAGCGGGAAGGAATAGACGCGGCCAGCGGGGGTGCGCAGTTCGCGCGCAGCCACGTCGATGGTCAGCGTATCGTCCGGGCGCTGCATCAGCGTCTGCACGTCGGCCTCGTCCAGCACGATCGGCAGCAGGCCGTTCTTCAGCGCGTTGCCGCGGAAGATGTCCGCGATCTCGCTGCTGACGATGGCACGCAGGCCCAGGTCGGTCAGCGCCCACGGTGCATGCTCGCGCGAAGAACCGCAGCCGAAGTTGCGGCCCGCCAGCAGGATGCTGCGGCCGGCGTTGTGCGGCTGGTTGAAGGCGAAGTCGGCCACCGGCGAACCATCAGCTTGCCAGCGCCAGTCGTTGAACGCGTTGCGACCCAGCCCGGCACGCTCGGTGGTGGACAGGAACCGCGCCGGGATGATCTGGTCGGTGTCGATGTTGGTCTGGCGCAGCACCACGCTGGCCGAGGTCAGGGTACGGAAACCGGCCATCACGCCACCTCCTGTGCGAACAGTTCGCGGGTGTCGGCCACATGCCCGTTCACCGCGGCCCACGCGGCGCTCATCGGCGAGGCCAGCAGCGTGCGCGAACCGGGCCCCTGCCGGCCTTCAAAATTGCGGTTGCTGGTGCTCACGGCCAGCTGGCCGGGGGCGACCAGATCGCCGTTCATCGCGATGCACATCGAGCAGCCCGGCTCGCGCCATTCGGCACCGGCCGCGCGCACGATCTCGTGGATGCCCTCGGCTTCGGCCTCGCGCTTGACGATCTCCGAGCCCGGCACCACCAGCATGCGCACCCGGTCGGCGACGCGACGACCGCGCAGCACCTGCGCCACTTCGCGCATATCACTCAGGCGGCCGTTGGTGCACGAACCAACGAACACTACGTCCACCGGTGTGCCCGCCAGCGCCTTGCCGGCCTGGAAGTGCATGTAGTCCAGGCCCTTCTGCGCGGCGGCATCGTTGGCGGCGGGAATCGGCGCATCCACGGCGATCGCGGTACCCGGATGCGTACCCCAGGTCAGGGTCGGGCGGATGTCGGCGGCGTCGATGTGCACTTCGCTGTCGAAGCGCGCGCCGTCATCGCTGCGCAGCTGTTGCCAGCGCGCCACGGCAGCGTCGAAGTCGGCGCCCTTGGGGCCGCGCGGCGTAGCGGCGACGAAGTCGAAGGTGACCTGGTCGGGCGCGACCATGCCGGCGCGTGCACCTGCTTCGATCGACATGTTGCACAGGGTCATGCGCTGTTCCATGTCCATCGCTTCGATGGTGCTGCCACGGAACTCGATCACATGGCCGGTGCCGCCGTTGACGCCGATCACGCCGATGATGTGCAGGACCACATCCTTGGCGCCGACGCCGGGTGCCAGCGCACCGTCAACGGTGATCGCGAAGGTCTTGGCCTTGCGCTGCAGCAGGCACTGCGTGGCCAGCACGTGGCCGACCTCGCTGGTGCCGATGCCGAAGGCCAGCGAGCCGAATGCACCGTGGGTGGAGGTGTGGCTGTCGCCGCAGACGATGGTCATGCCGGGCTGGGTGAAGCCCTGTTCCGGCGCAATGACATGGACGATGCCGCGGTTGTCCGAGGCCATGTCGAACAGTTCGATGCCGTGCTCGGCGCAATTTCGCGCCAGGGTGGCGACCTGTGCCTCGGAAGCGGCGCTGGCGTAGGGCAACGTGCCGTCCGCGGCGGCCGGCAGGGTCGGCGTGGAATGGTCCATCGTCGCCTTGGTGCGGTCCGGCCGGCGCGGCGACAGGCCGCGCTCGCGCAGTTCGGTGAATGCCTGCGGTGAGGTCACCTCGTGGATCAGGTGCAGGTCGATGTACAGCACGGCGGGCGCGCTGTCGGATTCGGGAACCACCACGTGGGCGTCCCACAGTTTGTCGTACAGGGTGCGGGGTGCAGAAGTCATGCGTATGCCTGGCAGAAGTACGAAATAGCGAACATCAGTAAAGAAAGCGGAACGGTCAAGTCAACGACGGCGGGCGAGCACCCGCAGTCGCACGTAGTCGGCCAGCGGCTGGCCGGCGGCATTGCGTGGCAGGTCGGCCAGCAACGCGGTGGCAGCCTCGCGCACGGTGGCGCGGGCCTCGGCGGGCAGGTCATCCAGCAGCGGCGCGGCGAATACCCGCAGCCAGCCGGCCACGCCGGTCGGCAGTGGGGTCGGGCGCGGCGTGCATTCGATCAGCTGCACCTGGAAGCCATGCTGGCGCAGGCGGTCGGCATAGGCATCGGCGCTCGGGAAGTACCACTGGAAGGTGCTGGCGCCATGGCCGTGCGCCACGCGTGCGGCCTGCACGGCCGCGATGATCGTGGCCACGTTGCCATGGCCGCCGAACTCGGCGACGAAGCGGCCACCGGGGCGCAGCGCGCGGCGTACGCCTTCCAGCACGCGGTCCGGGGTGCCCATCCAATGCAGTGCCGCGTTGCTGAACACTGCATCGAACTCGCTGTCGAACGACAGTGCGTGGCCGTCCATCACCTGGGCATCGACACCGCGCGCGCGGGCGGCGATCACCAGTTCCGGCGAGGCATCCACGCCGTGGATGCGTGCGCCGCTCAGGGCCAGTTCGGTGCTGAGCACGCCATCGCCACAGCCCAGGTCGAGGATGCGCTCACCGGCGCGCGGATCGAGCAGGCGCGCGACCGCGCCACCGAGCAACGGTACGAAACCGGCATCGATCGCATAGTCCTGGGCGTTCCACTGCTGGCCAGCGGCTGCGGTAGGAGTGTCGAAGGCGCTCATCTCGGGTTCCTCAGGCGGTTGCGGGGGTGGGAACGTCGGTGCTGCTTTGGGCGGCGGCGTGGCGCTGGCGCAGCAGGCGGTTGGCCACGTCCAGCCAGGCCAGCGCGGAGGCTTCGATGATGTCCTTGCTCGTACCGGTGCCGTCGTACTCCACGCCGTCGTGGCGCACACTCAGATTGGCCTCGCCGCGGGCATCGGCGCCGATGCCCACGCTGTGCACGTGGTAGCTGTCCAGCATCAGCTGTACGCCGGTGGCGGCCGACAGCGCGCCGAACAGGGCATCGACCGGGCCGTCGCCCTGCGCGGTCTCGGCCACGCGGTTGCCGTCCGGGTCGGACAGTTCGACCAGCGCGTTGGCACGGCTGCCGACATCGCTGATGGTCATCGACGCCAGGCGGTAGCCCTGCGCGTTGGAGCCGCCCTGCATCAACGTCTGCAGGTCGGCATCGGTGACCACGCGCTGCTGTTCGCACAGGCCCTTGAACTGCTCGAACACCAGTTTCAGTTCGTCTTCGTCCAGCCAGAAGCCCAGCGCACGCAGGCGCGCTTCAACAGCGGCGCGGCCACTGTGGCGGCCCAGCACCATCTGCGAATCCTCCCAGCCCACGTCTTCCGGGCGCATGATTTCGTAGGTGCCGCGATGACGCAGCATGCCGTGCTGGTGGATGCCCGATTCGTGGGCGAAGGCATTGGCGCCGACGATGGCCTTGTTGCGCTGCACCGGCATGCCGACCAGGCGCTGCAGCAGCTGCGAGGTGCCGACGATGCGCGGGGTGTTGATCGAACTGTCCTGCTCGTAGAAGGCCTGGCGGACTTTCAGCACCATCGCGATCTCTTCCAGTGAACAGTTGCCGGCGCGCTCGCCGATGCCGTTGACGGTGCACTCGACCTGGCGTGCACCGCCCTCGATGGCGGCCAGCGAGTTGGCCACGGCCAGGCCCAGGTCATTGTGGCAGTGCGCGCTGAAGATCACGTTGGCGGCATTCGGCACATCGGCGACGCCGGCGATGACCTGCTGGAACATCGCGCGGATTTCTTCCGGCGTGGTGAAGCCGACGGTGTCGGGCAGGTTGATGGTGGTGGCGCCGGCGGCAATGGCTACGCGCGAGACTTCGATCAGGTAGTCCAGCTCGGTGCGGGTGGCATCCTCGGCCGAGAATTCGACATCGTCGATGTACGAGCGTGCCAGCGATACATGCTTGCGTACCGATTCCAGCACCTGCTCGCGGGTCATCCGCAGCTTGTGTTCGCGGTGCAGCGGGCTGGTGGACAGGAACACGTGCAGGCGCGGGTTGGCCGCAGCTTCCAGGGCACGCGCCGAGGTTTCGATATCGGCCTGCAGGCAGCGCGACAGCACGGCCAGGCTCAGGCTCGGGCGGCGCAGCTCACGGCCGATCAGGGCCATCGCCTCGCGGTCGGACTGCGAGCTGGCCGGGAAGCCGGTCTCGATGATGTCCACACCCAGTTCGTCCAGCGCACGCGCCATCACCAGCTTCTGCGGCGGGCTCATGCTGCAGCCGGGGGACTGCTCGCCGTCACGCAGGGTGGTGTCGAAGATGCGGATGCGCGGGGTGGTAATTCGTTCGATGGTGGTCACAGGGAAATCTCCTCGACAGCGGGTGCGGCGGCTTGCAGGGGGGAAGGGGAAGAGGTGGGGGACGCGAGGGCGCTGGCCTTGCCGGGCGAGCGTGGGGTTTCACTACGCCGTCGCCGTGGTTTGCGCGGCGGGCGCGGCCGGATGTCGGTGAGCAGGCCGGCCAGGACACCCGCATCGATATTCCCGCCGGACACCACCGCGCACTTGCGGCGGCCAGCGACACGGCGGCCTGCTGCCAGCGCCAGCGCACCGGCGCCCTCGGCGATGATGTGTTCTTCCAGTGCCAGCCGGACCAGGGTTTCACGCAGTTCGGCTTCGCGCACGATCACCACGTCGTCCAGCAGCGAGGTGCACAGGCGTCGGGTCAGGAATCCAGGGATCTTCACCCGCACGCCGTCGGCCAGCGAGGCGACGGGGGCGATCTCGCGCACGTCGCCGCGGATGGCGCGCGCCATTGAGTCAACGCCTTCCACCTGGGCGCCGATCACGCGCACGCCCTGTGATTTCAGCGCCAGTGCAACGCCGGAGGCCAGTCCGCCACCACCAATCGGCACGATCACCACGTCCGGTGCATGCGCGGCCAGCTCGATGCCGACCGTACCCTGGCCGGCAATCACATCGGCGTCGTCGAACGCGGACAGGAAGCGGTAGCCATGGCGCTGTGCCAGTTCGACGGCGAAGGCGTAGGCCTCGTCATAGCTGGTGCCATGCTGGCGCACGGTGGCGCCCCAGTGAGCGACCCCGGCGATCTTGGTGGCCGGTGCGCCATGCGGCATCACGGTGATGGCCGGGACGTCCAGGCGGTAGGCTGCCCACGCCACGCCCTGGGCATGGTTGCCGGCCGAGGCGCAGATCACCGGCCGGGTATCGCCGCGCTCGCGGCCGGCCAGCAGCGCGTTCAACGCGCCGCGCACCTTGTAGGACCCGGTGCGCTGCAGGTTCTCCAGCTTCAGCCAGGTGCCGAAGCGCTCGGCATGGTGCAGCGGGGTAGGCGGCAGGAAGCGGCGCAGCCGGGCCTGCGCCGCCAGTACGTCGGCGACGCTTACGTCGCCGACATCGCTTTCCTGGCTGGCATCAGCGGCCGGCATGGGCCACCAGCGGGGTGCAGGCGACCGCCGCATGCGGGCACGGGCGGCGAAGAAGACGCCTCCGTACCGGCACCGTGGTCACTACGGTACGGGTGTTCATACGGATGCTCCTTCCACGGCGGTGACCTGCACGGACACGCAGTCGTAGATCTTCTCGATCTGCCGGCACAGCGTTTCCGCCGGGCGCTGGCCATCCACCACCAGCTGCAGGTGCCAGCGGCCATCGTCGGCGGCCACCGGCGCACCGCTGATCGCACGCGGCGCGAAGCCACGGCGCTCGGCCATGCCGATCACGCGCAACAGCGCGCCTTCGGCCGGGTGCAGCACCAGGTCAAGCCGGTAGTGCATTTGGGATCTCCTGGCGGGCATGGGCGGGGTTGCTTTCCAGCATCGTGCTGTTGGCGGTGTTCGGTGGCACCAGCGGCCATACGTTGGCGCGTGCATCGATGGCCACGTGCAGCAGTGCCGGGCCGGGTTCGGCCAGCAGCGCGGCCAGGCCACCCTCGACGTCATCCCGCGCGTCGATGCGGGTGGCGGCAATGCCGAATACCTGCGCCAGCGCCACGAAGTCCGGGTTGTCGGACAGGTCGATCTCGCTGTAGCGCTCGGCGAAGAACAGCTCCTGCCACTGCCGCACCATGCCCAGCGAACTGTTGTCCAGCAGCACGATCTTCACCGGCAGGCGGCAGCGGGCAATGGTGGCCAGCTCCTGCACGTTCATCATGAAGCTGCCGTCGCCGGACACCAGCACCACGGTGCGATCGGGGCAGGCGAACTGCGCACCCATCGCGGCCGGCAGGCCGAAGCCCATGGTGCCCAGCGCGCCACTGGTCAGGTGGTTGCGCGGGTGGTTGAAGCGGCAGTGCTGGGCCACCCACATCTGGTGCTGGCCAACGTCGCAGGCGATCACCGCATCGGCCGGGGCCAGCTCGCTCAGGCGCTTCAGCAGCGCCGGGGCGTAGATGTGCTGACCCGGTGCGTCGTAGCGCGCGGCGAAACGATCGCGGTGCTGTGCACAGCGCTTGCGCCACGCCTCCTGGTGGGCCTTGGGGGAGGGGAAGGCCGCACGCAGGGCGCGGATGGCATGACCGACATTGCCGGGCACGGCGACATCGGCGCTGCGCAGCTTGGAAATCTCATATGCGTCCGCATCGATGTGAACGACGCGGGCGAACGGTGCAAACTCCGCCAGCTTGCCGGTGGCACGGTCGTCGAAGCGTGCGCCCAGCACCAGCAGCAGGTCGCTTTCCTGCACCGCCATGTTGGCCGCGCGGGTGCCGTGCATGCCCAGCATGCCCAGCGACTGCGGATGGCTGGCCGGCAGTGCGCCGAGGCCGCGCAGGGTCATCACGGTGGGGATGGCACTGGCCTCGACGAAGTCGCGCAGGTCCTGCACGGCATCGCCCAGCGCGATGCCGCCACCGGCGTAGACCACCGGCTTCTCGGCCGCCGCCAGCGCGGCGATGGCCTCGGCAATGGCGGCCTCGGCTGGCGCCGGCGGTGGTTCGACGCTGCTGGGCACATGCGCCGGCAGATGGCTGGCATCGGCCAGCTGCACGTCCTTGGGCAGGTCGATCAGCACCGGGCCGGGACGGCCCTCGCGGGCGATCCGGAACGCATCGGCCACCACGCGCGGCAGGTCATCGACGCTGCGCACCAGCCAGCTGTGCTTGACGATCGGCATCGTCAGGCCGAACACATCCAGTTCCTGGAAGGCGTCGGTGCCCAGCAGCGGCGTGCCGACCTGGCCGGTGATGCAGACCATCGGTACCGAGTCCAGCATCGCATCGGCGATGCCGGTGACCAGGTTCGACGCGCCCGGGCCGGAGGTGGCCACGCAGACGCCCACCTGGTTGCTGGCGCGGGCGAAACCGTTGGCGGCCAGCGCCGCGCCCTGCTCATGGCGTACCAGGATGTGCTTCAGCGACGAATCCACCAGCGCGTCGTAGAACGGCATGATGGTGCCGCCGGGATAGCCGAACAGCGTGCGGACGCCTTCGGCCTCCAGCGCCTGGGTCAGCCAGCGCGCGCCGTTGGGCGGCGCGCTGCGGTGTGTGGAAGAGTTCATGGGGGAACCTTGCAAAGCGGGTGGGGGAGGGCCGCGCGGTTACGCGGCCTGTCCTTGCAACCAGACCATCTTGGCGCGCAGTTCCTTGCCCACCTTTTCGATCGGGTGCTCCAGGTCGGCCTGCTTGAACCTGTTGTAGTTCGGCAGGCCCGCTTCGTACTCGGCCACCCAGTTCTTGGTGAAGGTGCCGTCCTGGATGTCCTTCAGCACTTCCTTCATGCGTGCCTTGGTGCTGGCGTCGATCACGCGCGGGCCGCTGACGTAGTCGCCGTACTGCGCGGTCTCGGAGATGAATTCCAGCATGCGCGAGATGCCGCCTTCGTAGAACAGGTCGACGATCAGCTTCAGCTCGTGCAGTACCTCGTAGTAGGCAATCTCCGGCTGGTAGCCGGCTTCCACCAGGGTCTCGAAACCGGCCTGCACCAGCGCCGACGCACCACCACACAGCACCGCCTGCTCGCCGAACAGATCGGTCTCGGTCTCTTCCTTGAAGGTGGTCTGGATCAGGTTGGCGCGGGCACCGCCGAGGCCGGCCGCATAGGCCTGGGCATGCTGCGCGGCCTTGCCGCTGACGTCCTGGTAGACCGCCCAGATGCACGGCACGCCACGGCCGATCTCGTACTCACGGCGCACCAGCGCACCCGGACCCTTCGGCGCGACCAGCACGACGTCCAGATCGGCGCGCGGCTCGATCATGCCGTAGTGCACGTTCAGGCCGTGCGCGAACAGCAGGCACGCCCCCTGCTTCATGTTCGGCGCCAGCACATCGTTGTAGAGCTTCTTCTGCACCATGTCCGGGGTCAGCACGGCGACCAGGTCGGCGTCCTTCACCGCATCGGCGGGCGCCACCACGGTGAATCCATCGGCCTGGGCCTTGGCTTCGGTCGGGCCGCCCGGACGCAGGCCTACCACCACGTCGAAGCCGGATTCGCGCAGGTTCAGTGCGTGGGCGCGGCCCTGGCTGCCGTAGCCGATGACGGCGATCTTGGTCTGGGGCAGGTCGTTGGTGCTCATGGGGGAGGTTCCTTGCGGTGGGAAGAAAAAAGAACGGCCGGTCGTCGAGGTGACGTGCCGGCCGGTCAGGGGAAAGCGGTGGAGGGGGCGCCGCGCATCGCACAGGCACAGCCACAGCCACCACGAGGCGTGGTGCTGCAGGTCCGGGTTGTGCGATGAGCGTTGGTCATGGTGGTTGCGTCTGAAACCAGGTCCTGAAATGAAAAAACCCGCACCGGGGCGGGTGCGGGTTTTTGAAGAGTTCCGGTGTGTCTGTTGCTTACACGCTGGCTCGTCCCGCACCTGTCGGTTGGGTAATAAGTACGAGCACAAGAATCGAACGCAGCGAGGCGGCGCCGGTGTCGGCGGCTTCGATGTGGGTTCGCGGTGGCGTGTTGTGATGCAGCATGTAATCGAGAGAAACACAGCCATTTCGGCGGTGTCAACCCTCGCGACAGATTTTCTTATCGGTTTCCGCGGCATCCAGCGGAATGGCTTGTGGCGCAAGGATGGTTGCCGTTGAAATTGTTTCGGTGAACCGGAATTCACTCCTTTCAGCGCGGTTTTTGCGCGGATTCCGGGCCGTTTTCGCCCTGGTGAGTGCGGCCCAAGGGCCGCGCCCACCGAAAGGCCACGGCCCATGACCTCTGCCCGATACCGCATGAAGGCCGCAGCGGCGAAGATCGAGGGACCACCCTTCCACCGGAACCCGACCGTGTCCCGACGCCTTGCCCGCTCCCTGCTCGCCGCCGCCGTGCTGGCTGCCGTGCCTGCACTGTCCATCGCCGCCGACCGCATCACCGGCCACACCTTCGCCACCCGTTCGGAGGTGATCGCCCCGCATGCGATGGCGGCTACCTCGCAGCCGCTGGCCACCCAGATCGCGCTGGACGTGATGAAGGGCGGAGGCTCGGCAGTCGACGCGGCGATCGCGGCCAATGCCGCGCTCGGCCTGATGGAGCCGACCGGCAACGGCATCGGTGGCGACCTGTTCGCCATCGTCTGGGACCCAAAGACGCAGAAGCTCTACGGCTACAACGGCTCGGGCCGCTCGCCGAAGTCGCTCACCCTGGCCGAGTTCCAGCGTCGTGGCCTGAAGGACATCCCGGCCACCGGCCCGTTGCCGGTGTCGGTGCCCGGTGCGGTCGACGGCTGGTTCGCCCTGCACGACCGTTTCGGTCGCAAGCCGATGGCCGACAACCTGGCGCCGGCCATCCGTTACGCCCGCGAAGGGCACCCGGTGGCCGAGGTAATCGCCTACTACTGGGACCGTTCGGTGCCCAAGCTGTCGCAGTACCCGGGCTTCAAGGAGCAGTTCACGATCAACGGCCACGCCCCGCGCAAGGGCGAGATGTGGAAGAACCCGAACCTGGCCAGCACCCTGCAGAAGATCGCCGACGGCGGGCGCGACGCCTTCTACAAGGGAGACATCGCGCGCACCATCGGTGACTACTTCAAGGCCAACGGTGGCTACCTGAGCTACCAGGACATGGCCGACCACCACGGTGAATGGGTCGAGCCGGTCAGCAGCAACTACCGGGGCTACGACGTCTGGGAGCTGCCACCCAACAGCCAGGGCATCGCTGCGCTTCAGATCCTCAACGTGCTGGAAGGCTACGATTTCTCGAAGATCCCGTTCGGCTCACCCGAGCACGTGCACCTGTTCGTCGAAGCGAAGAAGCTGGCCTTCGCCGACCGTGCGCGCTTCTACGCCGACATGGCATTCCAGCCGGCGCCGGTGCAGAAGCTGATCTCCAAGGAGTACGCCGCGCAGCGCCGGGCGCTGATCTCGATGGACAAGGCCTTGAAGGAAGTGCAGCCAGGCACACCGAAGCAGCTGGAGGAAGGCGACACGATCTACATGACCGTGGCCGACGCCGACGGCATGATGGTCTCGTTGATCCAGTCCAATTACCGCGGCATGGGCAGCGGCATGGCGCCGCCGGGATTGGGCTTCATCCTGCAGGACCGCGGCGAGATGTTCGTGCTGCAGAAGAACCATCCCAACGGATACGCACCGGGCAAGCGCCCCTTCCAGACGATCATTCCGGGGTTCATCACCAAGGGTGGCAAGCCGTATGCCAGCTTCGGCGTGATGGGCGGCGCGATGCAGCCGCAGGGCCATGCGCAGATCGTGATGAACCTGGTGGACTTCGGCATGAACCTGCAGGAAGCGGGCGACGCACCGCGAATCCAGCACGAAGGCTCGACTGAACCGACGGGTCAGGCCACGGCGATGACCGACGGTGGTGAAGTGAATCTGGAAACCGGCTTCCCGTATGAAACAGTGCGTGCGCTGATGCGCAAGGGGCATCGCATCGTGTTCGCCGACGGCCCGTATGGCGGCTATCAGGCAATCATGCGCGACCCGGAGACTGGCGTGTATTACGGCGCGTCGGAGAGCCGCAAGGATGGGCAGGCGGCGGGGTATTGAGGTTTCCCGGCCACCGGGCTGAGCCCCCTCTGCGGTGATGGCAGTGATACGGGGCTTAGCCGGGCGGGTGGATCGTCTGGGGGCCGCTGCAAGTACGTCCATGTAAGCTCGGTCGCCGCATCCATGCGGCTCACGCCCCCAGCCAACCCACCCGCCCGGCCACGGACAGTTTCCGTGGCCGTCACCGCAGGAAAAGAAAAAAGAAGAGCAAGAGCAAAGGCAATGGCAACAGCCGCGCGCTGTGTGGCGGGGTCAGATCCGTTTTCCGAAGGAAAACGGATCTGACCCCTTCTTGTTTTCCGATACACATCTTCCACGCAAAGCGTGGAAAACCAACCGTTACCGGGAAACTGTCGGGGGTCACTTCATGGATGGGTTCACGGCGTGTCCTGCCCACCCACACCGCCCCACCCAACCAGCAGCAACCCAGAGCCGCCTTTGAATTTGACCTTGGCCCTTGCCTGAAAAAGCGGTGCAGCCGCAGGCTGCAAAACACCCTCAATCCTGATCGTGCGCGCGTGCGGCCTCGGCCTGTGTCTCCTCCTGCGCCGCCATCTCGCGTGCGATCCACGCATCGATCATGTGCCGCTGGCGCTGCGCCTGCCGCCGCTCGCGCGTGTATTCCTGGTCCAGCACCCGATACAGCGACACCATCACCAGCACCATCAACAGTGCGAATGGCAATGCCGCAATCGTGATCATGCCCTGCAGTGCCTCCAGGCCACCTGCGAGCAGCAACGCGCCCGCGATCAGCGCGATGCCCACGCCCCACGCGATCTTGTGCCTGCGCGGTGGTTCGCCCGCATCGTCGGTGGACATCGTGGCCAGTACCAGCACTGCCGAATCGGCCGACGTCACGAAGAAGATCATCAGCAGCACCAGCGCGATGCTCGACAGCAGCAACGGCAGGGGAAGGCTGTCGAAGAGGGTGAACAGCACCGTCTCGTAGCCGTTGCCCAGTGCCTGCACCAGGTCTGCGTGACCGAAGATCTGCGACCAGATTGCGGTGCCCCCGAAGACCGAGAACCAGAAGAAGCCCAACAGAGTTGGCGCAAGCACCACGCCTACCACGAACTCGCGAACACTGCGGCCGCGCGAGATGCGCGCGATGAACGAACCGACGAACGGTGCCCAGGAAATCCACCAGGCCCAGTAGAAGATCGTCCAGTCGGCCACCCAGGTACTGGACGAGAACGGCGACATGCGCAGGCTCATGGTCACCAGTTGGTTGAGATAGGAGCCCAGTGTGGTGGTGAAGGTATTGAAGATGGCGCCGGTCGGACCGAGCACCAGTACCAGTGCGAGCAGCAATGCCGCCAGCGCCAGGTTGACGTTGGATAGCCACTTCATGCCACGCCCGACGCCACTGAGCGTGGACGCCATGTACAGCACGAATGCCACTGCGATGATGGTCAACTGCAGCGGTACCCCCGCCTGAACACCGAAAACGCGCTCCACGCCGGCCGCGATCTGCACCGTGCCGAAGCCGAGTGCGGTTGCCACGCCGACTGCGGTGGCCACCACCGCAGAGATGTTGACCACCTTTCCGGCCCAGCCGCGATGGTGGCGACCGATGATTGGCTGCAGCATGTCGCTTATCTGACCACCGCCTTGGCGATTGAACTGGAACCAGGCCATCGCCAGGCCGATCAGCGCGTAGATCGCCCACGGGTGCAGGCCCCAATGGAAGAACGCATAGCGCATGGCGGCGCGCGCGGCGTCCATGCTTTCGGGCGCCAGCCCCTCCGGTGGCTTGCTGAAGTGCGAAATGGGCTCGGCGGCGCCCCAGAACACCAGGCCGATGCCCATGCCGGCAGCGAACAGCATCGACATCCAGCTGGCACGCGAGAACTCCGGCTCGGCATCTTCGCCACCGATGCGCAGGTTGCCGAAGCGGCCGAAGGCCAGGTACATCAGGAACACCAGCGCCAGGAACACGACCAGCAGGTACAGCCAGCCGACACTGCGGATGACCTCGGCCAGCATCGACTGGACCACGGTGTTGAAGGGACCGGGTGCAATACCGGCAAGCAGCACCAGCAGCAGAACCAGTGCGATGGAAACGCGAAACACCATGAAGGAGCTTCTCCGATCAAGGGATTGAGGGGAGCGAGCAGAGCTTGCAGCGAAGGGCCGGCGGCATGCAGCGCGAACCGGGCAGGGGCCGCGTCGGCGGCGAAGGAAGCATCGGTCGCTGGAGCGCGACGGACGTGCACGTTACTGAACGCGACGTCATGGTTCTGTTAACGAATATCGATTGGGGGCAACTCCGGAGGCGGGCGGTCTATGCTCTAATGCACGCCAAGAAGCGGGGGTACCGCGGCCAAGTGGCCACGGTTGAGACAGTCCCTTGGAACCTGATCCGGCTCATACCGGCGTAGGGAAGCTTTGCAATGCAGCCATTCCCGGACTCCGCCCAAGGAGCGTCCGGGCGCGGTCGCAGTGCGCCGCCGCTTCGTCCCTGACCTTCCTGGACGATGCCCGATGAACGCACAGCTCTCCGCCCTGCAGCAACAGGCCCAGCAACTCTCCGAATCCGTGACCCGGCCCATTCCCGGCTCGCGCAAGATCCACGTGCCCGGTTCGCGCCCGGATCTGCAGGTGCCGATGCGGGAGATTGCGTTGACCCGCACCCCGACGCTGTTCGGCGGCGAAGAGAATGCGCCGGTCACGGTCTACGACACGTCCGGCCCCTACACCGATCCGGGCGTGCGTATCGATCTGTCCGCCGGTCTGCCGGCACTGCGTCGCGGCTGGGTGGAGGAACGTGGCGATACCGAGCAGCTCGAAGGCCTGAGTTCGTCGTTCGGGCGTGATCGCGAGCACGACCCCAAGCTCGCTGCCGTGCGCTTCCCCGCACGCAGCCTGCCGCGCCGTGCACGGGCAGGCGCGAACGTCACCCAGATGCACTACGCGCGCCGCGGCATCATCACCCCGGAAATGGAATTCGTTGCCATCCGCGAGAACCAGCGGCTGGAAGCGATCCGCGATGCGGGCCTGCTGCAGCAGCACCCGGGCGAGGCGTTCGGCGCCTCGATCCAGAAGATCATCACGCCGGAGTTCGTGCGGGATGAAATCGCGCGCGGCCGCGCGGTGCTGCCCAACAACATCAACCATCCGGAAAGCGAGCCGATGATCATCGGCCGCAACTTCCTGACCAAGATCAATGCCAACATCGGCAACAGCGCCGTTTCCTCGGGAATCGCCGAGGAGGTAGAGAAACTGGTGTGGGCGATCCGCTGGGGCGGTGACACCGTGATGGACCTGTCCACCGGCAAGCACATCCATGAAACCCGCGAGTGGATCATCCGCAACTCGCCGGTGGCGATCGGTACGGTGCCGATCTACCAGGCGCTGGAGAAGGTCGATGGCCGTGCCGAAGCACTGACCTGGGAGATCTTCCGCGACACGCTGGTCGAGCAGGCCGAGCAGGGCGTGGACTACTTCACCATCCACGCCGGCGTGCTGCTGCGCTACGTGCCACTCACCGCCAAGCGGGTGACCGGCATCGTCAGCCGCGGGGGCTCGATCATGGCCAAGTGGTGCCTGGCGCACCACAGGGAGAATTTCCTGTTCACGCATTTCGAAGAGATCTGCGAAATCATGAAGGCCTATGACGTGACCTTTTCGCTGGGTGACGGCCTGCGCCCGGGCTGCATCGCCGACGCCAACGACGCCGCGCAGTTCGGTGAGCTGGAAACACTGGGCGAACTGACGAAGATCGCTTGGAAGCATGATGTGCAGACCATGATCGAGGGCCCCGGCCACGTGCCGATGCAGCTGATCAAGGAGAACATGGACAAGCAGCTGCGTGAGTGCGGCGAGGCGCCTTTCTATACGCTGGGGCCGTTGACCACCGATATCGCACCGGGCTACGACCACATCACCAGCGCGATCGGCGCGGCGATGATCGGGTGGTTCGGCACGGCCATGCTCTGTTACGTGACGCCGAAGGAGCATCTCGGCCTGCCCAATCGCCAGGACGTGCGCGACGGCATCATGGCCTATCGCATTGCCGCGCATGCGGCCGACCTGGCCAAGGGCCATCCGGGCGCGCAGGTTCGCGACAACGCGTTGAGCAAGGCGCGCTTCGAGTTCCGCTGGGAAGACCAGTTCCACCTTGGCCTGGATCCGGAGAAGGCCAAGGAGTTCCATGACGAGACGCTGCCGAAGGATGCGCACAAGCTGGCCCACTTCTGCTCGATGTGCGGCCCGCACTTCTGTTCGATGAAGATCACCCAGGATGTGCGTGACTACGCCGAGGCCGGCATGAAGGAGAAGTCGGAGGAGTTCCGCGCGGCTGGCGCAGAGGTCTACCAGCAGGGATGACGAGTAGCCGGGTGCCGGCCGCTGGCCGGCAGCCGGTTGTGCGGGGGCCGGGAAGCGTGCTGGCCAGCGGCCGGCACCACCGCTCATCACGCCGCTCCCCGCTATGCTCCGCGCATCACCCTGGGGGAAGGACACCATGCCTGTTGCCA
Source organism: Stenotrophomonas sp. DDT-1 (assembly GCF_001580555.1). Lineage (NCBI taxonomy): Bacteria > Pseudomonadati > Pseudomonadota > Gammaproteobacteria > Lysobacterales > Lysobacteraceae > Stenotrophomonas > Stenotrophomonas sp. DDT-1. The sequence goes on along the minus strand of NZ_LEKR01000022.1, from coordinate 8,869 downwards.
TGACCACCCGTTGGCTGGCCATCGCCCGCCGTCATCCTTCGGCCTGGCTGCTGGGTGCCCAGTTGATCGCGGTGCTGCTGTACCCCGCGCTGGACGACACCGCTGCCGGCCGCGCGGCGCTGGGCATGTTCGGCATGGCGGTACTGGGCCTGGCGCTGTGGGTGGTGCAGCGCAGCCCGCTGGGCACCTGGCTGGCACTGGTGCTGGCCATCCCGTCGGTGGTGTTCTCGCTGGCCGGTGCATTGCTCGACCGCAGCGCATTGCTGACCACCGCGCAGTTGCTGGAGAGCCTGCTGTACTTCTACACGGCCGGCGCGCTGATCGCCTACATGCTCCAGGACCACAAGGTCACCCGCGACGAACTGTTCGCCGCAGGCGCGACATTCACCTTGCTTGCATGGGCATTCGCGTTCGCATTCGCGGTATGCCAGCAGTGGTACCCGGGCAGCTTCCACGGCACCGGCGGAGGCGCGCAGCGCAGTTGGATGGAGCTGCTTTATCTCAGCTTCAGCTTGCTGTCTGGAGTCGGCTTGAGTGACGTCGTGCCGTTGCATCCACAGGCACGCGCACTGGTCATGCTGGAGCAGTTTTCCGGCGTGATGTACGTGGCTTTGGTGGTTTCGCGGCTGGTCGGATTGACCATGTTGCGGCGCATGTGAAAATGAACGCCAGATAAAAATTTCGCGCCCGAAAGGGCGCGAATGATGTCGCAAATTATGTGAATGCGTCGGCGAGAGAGAGCCTGATGTCGACCACGCGATAGGCGAGGTAACTTGCATAGGCTAGTATTCGCGCGCTCGATTGTTTTTGCGGTATGCGCCGATGCTTTGTGCGGAGTCTGGCTTTTCGCTGTTCCCAGGAAGGGGCGGTATCGAAGGCAAACACTGCCCGGGACCTGTCTCTACTGTGTAGCAGAAAATGAACAGCAGCGAAATCCAGCCCCCGGTATCCGATCGGATACGGATAGGAGAGTGCACCGTCACTCTGTCCTCGCGCGAAGTCGAGGTCGTCGGCGCGCGTCGCCCGCGCCGGCTGACGCCGAAGGCGCTGGGCGTGCTGCGCGTGCTGCTGCGGCAGCCGGGCCGCGTTGTCACCCGCGACGAGTTGTTCGCCGAGGTATGGCCGGACACGCTGCCGACCAACGATGTGCTGACCCAGGCCGTCACCCAGCTGCGCAAGGCGTTCAGCAACGACGACGACAACGGCCAGGCCTACATCGAAACCATCGCCAAGACAGGCTATCGGCTTCTGGTTCCGGTGCAGGTGCTGGACGATGCCGAGCCCGTGGCCGCAGGCGTCCCTGACGACGAAGGCATGGCCGCGCAGCCGGTGACCACTGCTGCGTTGCCTGCGCATCCACAGGCAGCGCGCCGCCGCTGGCGCCATATCCGTCGGCGCGTGCTGCTGGCGTTGGGCGTGTTGATGCTGGCCACGCTGCTGGTGTTGACCACGCTGCTGCTGCGTCGTGCACCGGCCGGCAGTTCGCCGGTGGAGGCTGCCGTGGAGAACGGTACGCGGGTGATCGGCAGCCCGCAGCGGCCGTATCGGTTGATCACCGCGACCAGCGGCTTTGAAACCTATCCCACGCTGTCACCGGATGGTTCGCTGGTGGCCTATGAGGGCGCCAACGAGGATGGCAACGGCGGTGGCGCGATCAAGCTGCAGACCTCCGGCAACGCGCCGGCGCGCCAGTTGCTGGCGCCACCGGCCGGTGCCGTCGATCGCTTCCCGAACTGGTCGCCAGATGGCCGCGAAATCGCCTTCGCGCGGTTCTCCGCCGACGGCGGCTGCCAGGTACTGATCGCCAGCGCCACCGGTGGCGCACTGCGCCAGGCCACACGCTGCGATGGCACGGAGCTGCTCAGTTTCGACTGGACGCCAGATGGGCGTGGCCTGGTGTTCGGCAGCATGGTCGGTCGCTACGCGCACCGTGGCATCCGTGTGCTGGACCTGGCCAGTGGCCAGTGGCGCGCGCTGGCCTACAGCGTCGATGAGGATGACTTCGACTACGCACCGCGGTATTCGCCCGATGGGCAATGGCTGGTGTTCGTGCGCAACCCGCAGCTGGGTGATCTGTGGCGGGTGCCGGCCGCGGGCGGTACGCCCGAGCAGTTGACCGATGAAGCGGCAGAGCTGCGCGGCTGGGCCTGGCTGGACGATGGCCGAACCATCGTCTTCGGTCGTCGTGTCGATAGCGAGGCGCGGCTCTATTACCTGGATGTCGAGCGGCACACGTTGCGCGATGCCGGCCTGGATGATGCGCAGTGGCCAGCGGTGTCGCGACGCGGTGGCATGCTGGCGTTCGTCCACCGGCGCGCGCAGTTCGGTGTGTTCAAGGTGCCGATGCAGGGCAGCGGCACGCCCGAGCGCCTGTTCGCCTCCAGTGGCCGCGATGGACAGCCGATGGCAGCGCCTGATGGCCGCCAGCTGGTCTTCACCTCCGATCGTTCCGGCAGCTTCGCCCTGTGGTGGGCGGACATGCAGCGGCCGGATTCGCTGCGTCCCATCGAAGGGCTGCGGCCGGAAGCGCGGCAGGCACCGGACTGGTCGGCCGACAGCCGGCAATTGCTCGTGGTTGGCCGCGATGCGCATGGCCGCACGGTGGTCTATGAAATCGCGCCACGCGATGAACGCCTGCAACCCTTGCCGGTTCCGGCCGAACAGCCGTTGCAGGCACTGTATGGCGCCTCGCCGCAGCAGCTGTTTGTGGTCGAGCGCGATGCCGACCAGCGCACGCGGTTGAGCCTGTTCGATCGCAGCGTCCAGCCCTGGCGCCGCTTGGCCAGCATCGATGGGGTGTCGCAGGCGCGCTTTGACCGGAGCAGTGGCCGCGTGTTGTTCACCCGCTTGGCCGCCGGTGGCCTGTGGTCGGCGGATGCCGCGTTGTCCCCGACCAGCGTGCAGCAGATCAGCGATGACCGGCCCAGCCGCTGGCGATACCGGGCCTGGACCGTGACCGGCAACAGCGGCATCGGCTACCTTGGTACCTCGACCACGTGTGGCACCACCTTCGTGCGCATCCAGCCCGGCCGCGAGGAGGCGGAACGCTGCCTGGACGCAGAACGGCTCAGCGCCGGCAACGGGCTCAGTGCCAGCGCCGACGGAAAGGACCTGTTCGTGGCGATGGCGGTCAGCGATGGCGCTGACATCGGCGTGATGCGGTTGCCCGAACGCCCGCCTGCACTGTTTCCCGCATTCTCCAAGTTGTTGTTGTTCAAGGGAAACGGGCCTTCGTAATTTCTTCGTCGGGATCTCGTAGCGAATTCGTGGCGATCTCGTCGGACCTTCCTGACGCGGTGCCGCCTGATTTGGCAAAACGGAGTCCTGTACTAGGCAAATCCGTGGTGCCCCCATGCGTCAACTCTCGCTGGCCGATCGCGGCCAAACTGTTTCCCTGGACCGGTCGCTCGACGAAGTCGCACCGACCTGCCTGGGCGTGGCCCGGCTGGGCAGCCTGCAGACCGCCGGCTCCAGCTTCACTGTCTGGATGCAGGTGCGTGGCAGCTCGTGGGTCGAGGCCAAGGAAGGGCGCTTCCGCCTGCGCCAGGGCGAGTGGATCGCCTTCGAGAAGGAATCGCGGCCGCTGGTGCAGGCCGGTCGCAACGGGTTGTGCGTCGGCCTGAACCTGAACATCGAAGCGCTTCGCGTGCTGACCGAGATGGCCGACTGCGGCCTGTATGCAGGTCGTGGCCGGATGAACCGTACTGATGCCCGCGTGGCGCTGCGCCTGTGGCGCGATGCGCTGGCCAGCGGCCAGCCGGCGCAGGCCCTGCGCCCGCTGCTGCTGCACCTCGCGGGCCTGCAGCGTGGCCTGGCCGACAACGTGCAGCGCTGCCCGGGCCGCTCGCGCAGCCGCAAGCGCCAGGTGTTCGGCCGCATGCAGCGCGCGCGCCTCTATCTGGAAGGCAACAGCCACCGGGTGGTGCGCATCGTCGAACTGGCCGAGCTGACCAACTTCTCCAGCTGGTACCTGTCCAAGACCTTCCAGAGCCTGTACGAGGAAAGCCCGCAGTCGCTTTCGGCACGACTGCGCCTCGAACGCGCCGCTGATCTGCTGCGCGACACCGACATGATGGTGGGCGAGGTCGCTGCCGCCAGCGGTTTCGACAACTGCTGCAGCTTCGCGCGTGCGTTCCGCGCCCGCTACGGCCAGTCCGCATCGCGCTTCAGGGAGAACGGCGGCTTGCTCCCGCCACAATCCGCAAAGTCTCCGGTTGGTTCGCGCAAATACAGCGCTGCAACGCAATCGTAACGTGCTGGGGTGTTTTAACACGCTGCTAACACGTACCTTGGAGAGATTGATGAACGTTCGTAATCCCGCAGTGCGGTTCGGCTTGCTGCCGGCCGGCATTGCGCTGGCGCTGGCGCCGGCCTTTGCTTCCGCCCAGGAAGCAAAGGGCACCACCGATCTGGACCGCATTTCGGTCACCGGCTCGCGCATCCGCGGCGCCTCGGTGGAAACCCAGCAGCCGATCCTGACGATGACCCGCGAATCCCTGGAAAAGCAGGGCTTCTCGAGCGTCGCCGACGTGCTGAACAACCTGACCTCGGCCGGCTCCCCGGCCATCTCGCGTTCGGAGTCGCTGGCTTCGGGCGAGAACGTGGGCGGCTACTACGTCGACATCCGCAACCTGGGCGCCCAGCGCACCCTGGTGCTGATGAACGGCAAGCGTCTGGGCGCAACCACTGCGGGCTACCAGGATCTGAGCCAGATCCCGATGTCGGCCGTTGAGCGCATCGAAATCCTGAAGGACGGCGCCTCGTCGATCTACGGCTCTGACGCCATCGCCGGCGTGGTCAACGTGATCACCCGCAAGAACTTCGACGGCGGCGAAGCCAACGTCTACGTCGGCCAGTACGGCAAGGGCGACGGCGACACCGAAACCTATTCGATGACCCTCGGTGCCCGCGGCGAACGCGGCAGCCTGACCCTGTCGGCCGAGTACTCGAAGCAGGATCCGGTGTGGGCGAAGGACCGCTGGTACAGCCGCGACGGCTCGCTGGGTCCGAACTCGACCTCGGCCACCTGGAGCCCGATCAGCCAGAACGGCAGCTGGTGCAACCCGACCCAGGTCAACTGCGGCGACTCCAAGCAGGCTGTCTGGAAGACCCTGAACGCCGGCGGCAACCCGAAGAACCCGAATGACTACCATGTCATTACGCCGGACGAATTCGCCAACTCCAACGAGCAGATGACCCTGCTGACCGGTGTGAAGCGCAAGTCGGTCTACATCAACGGCACGTACGACTTCACCGATTCGATCAGCCTGAACACCGACGTGCTCTACAACGAGCGCCAGACGTTCCAGCAGATCGCCGGCTACCCGTTCCAGTCCAACTCCTTCGGCACCCCGCTGGAGGGTTCGAGCGCCTTCAACCCGGTCGGCCAGGACGTCAGCTTCCGTCGCCGCCTGTGGGAAGTGCCGCGTACCACTGACAGCCAGCTGAAGACCCTGCGCTTCGCTCCGACCCTGACCGGCTTCTTCGAGCTGGGCGGCAAGACCTTCGACTGGGACGTCGGCGCGCTGTGGAACCGCAACGAGTCGATCAAGAGCAACCGCGGCGACATGAGCCTGATCGCTGCAGGCCAGGCCCTGGGCCCGTCGTTCATCGATGCCGGCGGCGTTGCACGCTGCGGCACCTCGGCCAAGCCGATCCTGGGCGACTGCCGCCCGTGGAACCCGCTGCTGCCGTACGGTGTTGATGGCCAGGGTTCGCTGGCGAACCAGGAGCTGCAGGACTTCCTGTTCCCGACCTTCACCACCCGCGGCGTCACCAAGACCACCAGCTTCACCGCCAACCTGTCCGGTTCCATCGTGACCCTGCCGGCCGGCGACCTGGGCTTCGCGCTGGGTGTCGAGCACCGCAAGGAAGAAGGCAATTACGTGCCGGACGCCTTCGCGCAGTCGGGCCAGTCCACCGGCCTGGGCCAGAAGCCGACCCGCGGCCAGTACGATCTGAACGAGGTCTACCTCGAACTGAACGTGCCGCTGCTGGCCGACATGGCCTTCGCCAAGGAACTGACCCTGAACGTTGCCAGCCGTTACTCGGACTACAGCAACTTCGGTGGCACCACCAACAGCAAGTTCGGTCTGACCTGGCGTCCGCTGGATGAACTGCTGGTCCGCGGCACCTACGCCGAGGGCTTCCGCGCTCCGACCATCAGCGACCTGTACGGTGGCCTGAGCTCGAGCTTCGAGTCCTACATCGATCCGTGCGGCGTGAACGCCCCGGGCAGCGTTGCCGGCAATGCCGCGTGCACCGCCGCTGGCGCTCCGGCCAACTATGTGCAGCTGGGCCAGGGCAACCTGCCGTGCTCGACCCTGCCGTGCCAGTCGGGTGACCAGTTCGTCTCGGGTGCCAACCCGAACCTGAAGCCGGAAACCTCCAAGAGCACCACTTTCGGCCTGGTGTGGAGCCCGCGCTGGGTGCAGGGCCTGGACGTCTCGCTGGATTGGTACAAGTACGAAATCAGCGACATGATCATCGCTGACAGCGTCGACCGCATCCTGCGTGACTGCTACGTGCTGGGCAACTCCGAGCGTTGCTCGAGCGTGACCCGTGCGGCTGACGGCCACGTCAGTGCGATCACCTACGGCACCGCCAACCTCGGCAAGATGGAAACCGAAGGTTACGACCTGGGCATCAAGTACCGCCTGCCGGAACTGGCCATCGGTCAGTTCAGCATCGACTGGACCACCAGCTACACCGCCAAGTACGACGAGCAGGGCCAGAACAGCGCGGGTGACAACATCATGATCGGCCGCGTCGGCGAGCCGGGCCTGTTCCGCGTGCGTTCGAACCTGGGCGTCAACTGGCAGTACGGCGATTTCGGTGTGAACTACACCGCGCGCTACTACTCCGGCATGAAGGAAAGCTGCATCTCGCTGGCTGATGGCTGGTGCGATGCGCCGAACCACATGGCCAATGGCGAAACCGATCCGCTGCGTCACACCGGCTCCAACACCTTCCACGACCTGCAGGTCAGCTGGAAGGCGCCGTGGGATGCGACGATCGCCCTGGGTGCGAACAACGTGTTCGACCACAAGGGTCCGCTGCAGTACTCGGCTCCGAACTCGGCGTTCGCCTACTACGGCGGCTTCGATGTGGGTCGCTTCCTGTACATGAAGTACACCCAGCGCTTCTGATCCATCGAAGTGCGGTAGCAACACGGGGAGGGCGGGCCGCAAGGTCCGCCCTCTTTTTTTGTAGGGGAATTCCGGAAACTGTTGGAAGGTGAGCGCAGTCACGGTCCTGTCGTGTCGCAATCGACACAGTCAGGAGGTCCAATACCGGACGCTTGCATGTGGAGGGGGATATGAAGAACACGTTGCTGCGCCAGGCATCAGCCGCTGTACTGATCTATGCGACGCTGGTGGGCGCGGTGTTCGCGCAGGGCCTCGGGGTCTGTGGTGGCGGGCTTTATTGCGAAGAGTTCCGCCAGCAGTGCCTGGCCAGTGGCAAGTCACCGGTCATCTGCGAGTCGCAGTACCGGCGTTGCGTGCAGGATGCCTGCGGTACCCGCTGACATGGAAAGGGCGCACCGTGTGGGTGCGCCCTCTGTCATCAGGACATCATCCAGCACGCTCAGGCGTCGCTGGGCACCAGTCCCATCAGTGCATTGGCGTGCTCGCGCCATTGCGGCAGTTTGTTCAGCACGCCTGCGCGCTGCAGGTAGTCCTCGTCCACCGGATCGCCATTGACCAGCGCCAGGGCCACGTGCACCGCGCCGGTCACCCAGAAGCTGCGGGTGTTGGCGCGCTGCGGCTGCAGGTGGAATGCCACCGCTTCGATGATCGGCATCGGCAGGCCCCACAGGCCCAGCAGGTAGGCGCCGGCCTCGGCATGGCCTGGGCGGGTATCGCCGGCCAGCGCGGGCTCGCTGCGCTCGTTGCGCACGCCGGGCAGCAGCAGGCCGATGTCGGCCAGCAGTGCGGCAGTCGCCCCCAGTTCGGCGCTGGACTCGGGCAGCAGGCGTGCGGCCAGCCGGGAGGCGAGCAGGGCGCGCTGCTGCAGTGAGTTGCGCTCGGCAGCCGACAGCGTCGGCGCGGAGAACACTTCGCTGGCCAGCACCAGGTCACGCAGCGTGGCCAGGCCCAGTCGGGTGACCGCGGTGCGCAGGTCGGCAATGGTGCGGCCCTGGCTGAAGAACGCCGAGTTCGACAGTTGCAGCACCTTGGCCGCGATGGCCGGATCGGCGGCGACCAGCTTGGCCACATCGGCACTGTCGGTATCGTCGTCATGTTCCAGGGCCTGGGTCAGGCTCAGGTACAGGTGCGGTGGCGATGGCAGTTTCTCGATACGGCCGATGGCATCGCGCAGGCGCGGGCTGTCCAGCACTTCGCGCAGTTCTTCCAGGCTGGTCAATGCCTCCAGCAGCACTTCCGGCGCCAGCGGCAGCGGCAGGAAGCGGTGGGCGACACCGATCAGGCGCGCCGGCGGCGGGCGGTTGCCATGGTGTGCATCGACCAGCGCGATGCGGATGGTTTCCGGGCGCAGTGTCCGGATCTGGCCCAGCAGCGTGGTGGCATTGAGATCGGGCAACTGCGGGCAGACGATCACCGCGTCCACGCCCTGCGTGGCCACCGCGGTCATCGCGGTCTGGCCATCGGCGGCGGTCAGCGGCTGCCAGTCTTCCCCAAGATCGGCAATGAATTCGGTCAGCTCAGCCGGCAGGCTGGCTGCATCCCCAACAAGCAGAATACGCACGACACATTCCCCTGGCTGTCTCGACGATGGATGTCGATGACGTGTGAAGTGACGCAATTTACCTAATACGGCAGCAAGAGTGATGTGCCGTCATCATGAAACGTGACCCGCATCGCTCCGGCGGGGTATCGCCGGAGCGATCCGGTTCAGGCTCAGGCCT